>JAYTHN010000388.1:0-2954 GCA_043732505.1 Methylotenera sp. | reverse complement strand
TCCAAGCTCCGCCCATGGCAGAAACCCTACGCGTTTATTACATATTCCTGTTGAACTATTGCGGTCTTCAGCACCATTACTTACTGAAACTGCAGGACAAGGCAAATATCCATGTGACATGCCATAGCCGACCATAACCTCTCTTATCTCTGCTAATTTCTGTCTGGTTTCACTAAAAACTGATTGTTCTTGAAGTGTTACTAAGGGCAAAACCATACCGCCAAGAAGTAACCCTACAATAACGAGTGTTATGGCCATTTCAACTAAAGTAAAACCTGTTATTGCAATTAAGTTTTTCTGATTCATGGAATACTCATTGCGCGATCATTAGTAAAGCTATTCACTGTTGATGGACGGTTATAGATGAAATCTAGCGGTGTTACATTCTCCCCTTCAAAATAGTTTAATGCAGCACTTTTAGTTACTCTGCTTTGCGTTGAGATGGTTTTCCCCGCTGAAATAATCACCATGTCTTTCATATTTTGTGGCGCTAAAATAGCATTATTCAAAGTTAACTTTTGTGTCCCTGCACAGTTTGGTGTAGTTATCTCACAACTGGGCGCTATTGCATAATAAATAAGTTCACGCCACAAGTTCTGTTGAAACCAATTGCTTGCTCTGAGCCCTTTCAATATAGAGGTTGATGTCCATGTAGATCCAGATTGATTTAGATTAAAAACAGGGATTCGTCCTTCATAGTTTAAGTTCTGAGAATTACATCCAGCAGTTATGTTGACAGAAGTAGTCACGATACATGTTGTGTCACTAAAAAGTGCCGGATATGGATAATAAAAGTTAGTGTTATAGTAAGTTAAGAACGCATCTCTTACTTGCGTCAAAACATAAGACTCCATGGCTTCAGCCATTTCATCTCTAGTTATCACAATTAACCTATCGTTTAAAACAACATTACTGTTAGCATCTTTTATAGGTCCCAATATAAAGCCATCCGTACCACTGCCGTCAGTAAAATTTGAATTATCTTCACCAAATGCTACATCAAGGTAATTATTGGCATTATTTAATCCAGCAGCATTTCTGTTTTGCACGTAGCCATCTTGGCGAGTAATAGGATTACCAGAAGAAAAAATAATTGCAACAACTCCGCCACCAGTTGTAGCGTCATAAATCACTTTACCCGCACTATCCTTGACTGTGATAGTTCCCAATGTGTCGCTATTTAGTGGTCTAGTCCTAGTATTATTCTTATAATTATTTGACACCGCATACCACAGATGCTCACCAAAACCATCGGTGATATCATCCAAGCCTAATGTTTTCCATGGCAATCTATTTAACCTAAGCGTTTGGTTATTTCCAGCCGCATTTCCACAAGTTGATTCAGCAGTTCCATCATCATTAGTATCTGGGCAAGGAAGATCACCTGGCCTAGCACAGTTCGTACTGCTAACACATGTGGCACTATTTAAATAAGTATTGTTTAGTGAGTAGTAAATCAAAGCATCTTTAGCTTTTTTCAAAGCATCCGTTGTTTTTTTCTCATTATATATAGCTACAGTTGTGGTGTTATATTTTGCATAAATTGTGGCAACTATCGTTATAGTTAAAATCATCATAAATACAAGAAGTGACGCTCCTCTTTGTTTACGTTTACCATGACAAAAACTTAGAAAAATTGGCATTTAAAGTTATTATTTAACAAATGAAATATATCTATATTCAATGTTTAGAAGGGCTTGCCCAACTAGCTTCATCAATCACACCAGTTTCTTCCAAATTCAGCCGCCTATCTTTTTCTACCGTTTTAAGCTCTTTGATTTGATTAGTTTCGGGTTCGTATACTTGGCCAGCTTTTAGTCGAATATGTTTACCATTAGCAGGAATCTTTAAATCTAAACCGTCAGTGCTTTGGTTTATTTTAGATCCGTTACGGCTGTTCAATCGCCCTATTTGTACATTATCTACAATGCTATCTTCTTGTACTGCTTGATTATTAATCCATAGCGTACTTTTTGTACCGTCGCTGCGTTTTACATAGCCTTGTAGTGTAATTGGGTCTGGCAACTCTACGGGAGTATCATTTTTTATTGCATCTTGCTGCGGGTCGTTTTGCGGATTAACAATTTTTAGCTTTTGATTTTGTCTTAAATAGTCAAGATTGCTACGTTCGTTGGAGCGCGTGAACAAGCGCCCAAAGCTTTCGTCAGTCGCAGCGCGCACCTGCATCGTAAAAAAAATCGCTAATAAAAAAAAGCATATTGATATTTTATTAGCTTTCATAAAATGATGAATATGAATCATGGTACAAGTGGCGCCTGTATGGATACTGGCTCGCGCATAGTCAGCCAATCTAGTTCGCATTGTGCATGTAAATTAGCCACTAGCTGATTACCCAATGCACCGCCGGCATTCAGCCTAGTAATTTCACAGTCACGCAACATAAATGGGGCAGCATTTTCTGCATTTAAGGATTCAGTTAATTGCAATATATCGCCCTCGTGCAACATATTTAGGTCTAATTTCATGATGGATCGATGTAATGCAAACCCACCCAAACTAGGTAAAAAATTTGGTTTATATTCTTCTTGCTGACTAATACTATATTTAATACCAAATAATTTATTCTTTTTATGCTGCTCCCGCAGCGCCTCCACCCATTCTATACGGCGCTCTTCGCCTACAAAACCTTTATTAATCAGCAACTGATATTGTGGTAGATAATCACTAATCGTCTCTTTCTCAAGACCGGATGACTGGTAACGATGACGTGCAGTACTGAGTAGATTTTGTTGCGCTTGCATCAGCTTTTCTTCAGCGTCACTATAGTTTTGCGAAAAGACCAACATGAGTGCAATCACAACTAACGTAATGCCTAATATCACTAAAGGCGTGCGTAGTTTTAACCAGTCTTTTGAGTCTAATTTCATGACTATTTTATCTCAGGCATATCAAACGCTTTTAATATCACTTTAAGCTTAAATAATGCTGGTTGC
>JAYTHN010000387.1:0-2961 GCA_043732505.1 Methylotenera sp. | reverse complement strand
CGGTACAAATTGTGGGGCGAGTGCTAGAAGTCGCATTACATAAAGCCCATACATTACATTTTTCTTTAAATAATATCATAAGCGGTAGTGGAATGGCGGTATTGCCGCCAGTGGCGAAAGATTTTATGACGGCGATGGGGCGCACCAATGATGCGATTTTATTTGGCGGCAGTGTGCATTTACAGGTAAAAGGTGATGATGCCGCAGCAGCTGAATTAGCCTTAAATCTACCCAGTAGCGCTTCAAAAGATTATGGCAAGCCGTTTGCGCAAGTTTTCAAATCTTACAATATGGATTTTTATCAAATAGATCCGATGTTATTCAGCCCAGCAAAAGTGACAATCATCAATGTCGAAACGGGTAATGTTTTTGAGGGTGGTCAGCTGAATCCAGAATTGATAGCACTATCGTTTTCTGATTAATCTTTAGCGATAGTCACTGGTTTGAAAATCCCAATCTTAACTGACGATGCTGGCTGGCATGGTGAGCAACTCAAGCTTGCATTTGCAAAGCGTGGCGTTGACGCTGCATTTATTTCTTTATCAGCTTGCAGTTTAAATCTCGCTGATTCTAAAGCGCTACAAATTAATATTCCTGCGTTTGATGATGAATACCCAAGTGGCGTATTCGTTCGAGGTATTGATGGCGGTACTTTGCAGCAAGTAATTATGCGTTTGAATGTATTGCATATGTTGCAGCAAGTGGGAGTTTTGGTTTACAACCAAGGCAGGGCGATTGAACGCACCGTAGATAAGGCCATGACCAGTTTTTTATTGTTGCAACATGGCGTTGCCACGCCAGCGACTTGGGTATGCGAATCTAGAGCGAAAGCGGAAGAAGTGCGTGAGCTTGCTATGAACCAGCAACAGTCATTAGTAATGAAGCCACTGTTTGGTTCGCAGGGCTTGGGCGTTCGTAAGTTACTTGCTGATGACTCGCTACCAGTACCGATGCAGCAGCATGTGGATGGCGTTTATTATTTACAGACACTAATAGAAACTACAGATGTACCCCATGATTACCGCGTGTTTGTAATCAATGGACAGGTCATTGCAGCGATGAAACGAACGGGTGCTAGCTGGGTGAATAATGTTACGGCTGGCGGACGATGCGAGACATTTGTACCAAATGAAGCAATTGCACAGCTTGCATTACAAGCGGCAAAAGCAGTGGATATTGATTATTGCGGCATAGATATTATTCAAGCAGCAGGCGGTGAATATTACGTGCTTGAAGTGAACGGCATCCCCGCTTGGAGAGGTTTGCAAAGTGTGACCAAGCTGAATATTTCGCAATTATTAGTCGATGACTTTTTGAGTAAGTTAAACTTTTCAGTAAGTTAAATAAATGATGACCACAAAACTATTATCTAAAGAATTGACTTCAGAACAATTGGCTAACGCCTATAAAGCCGCTTGCATGGCGGAGCTGCAAGCCTTGAAACCAGGCAATGTGCATATATTTTCGGATGGTCACGGCATGACTATTCACGATTTTATTAAAAGCGCAGAGGCATCTGCTGCGGTCATCGCGCAGCCAAATTTAAGTATAGGTGAACGTATTTACTACGCTGTAGAAACCACTCAAAAAGTGGTTGGTTTAAATACAAATCTAGGTATAATTTTGTTGTGCGCACCATTGATTCATGCGGCTTTGACTGGTGATAGTATGCTCACATTATCACAGAACTTAACGCACACTTTAAGTGAGCTTAATGTGCAAGATGCAGTATTGGCTGCAAAAGCGATTGTCATTGCCAACCCTGCTGGATTAGGTAAGACCACGCAACATGATGTCAATGAAACGCCCAATGTAAACTTATTAGCGCTGATGTGTCACGCAGCAGATAAAGACCGTATTGCTTGGCAATATACGCATAGCTACCCAGACATTTTTGAGTTCGGATTGAAACGATACAATCAATCATTGATACGTTGGCAAAATCCAGCGTGGGCAGCGACTGCTTTGTATCTAGGTTTTTTAACCCGTAATTTAGATACACATATTGTTAGAAAGTATGACAAAACACTCGCCGCTGGCGTCATGATGGAAGCGCAAGGATTTGAAGCGGATTTTTTGGCTGCAGAAAATCCGAAATTAGTACAGAAAGAACTATTAGATTGGGACGCCTCGCTCAAAAAAAGAAATATCAATCCTGGTACTAGTGCAGACTTAACGGTAGCTAGTTTATTAACTGCATTGATTGTTTGATTTTTAATATCACTTACCTCTATCATCACTTCGCTATCACCAGTTGTACTAATACGCAAATCTACGCACAATTAGCCAACTGGTATTATGATAGAAACACATGTTTAACTAATAATAATTTACAATTAATTACTGCAAGAAATTAAAACATGTATGAAAATACGGCAACAAAAATATCAGCGTAATAATGGCAAAACTTAAATATGGCAGAAGCTAAAAAAATAATGAAAATAGCTTTATTAGAAGATAATTTACCAATGGCGGAGACCGTGCAGGAATGGCTAAAGGCCGTGGGCTATGAAGTTGATATTTTTGCGACAGGTCTAGATTTTTTACGTAAGTTTCCACATACCCAATATGACCTTTGTATTTTTGATTGGAACCTGCCAGACATGGAAGGGCCAGATGTGATGGTGAGCATCAAGCTTAGGTCCACAAAATTACCGCCAATCATTTTCTTTACTGGCCGTAGCGAAGAAGAAGATGTTATCCGTGTAATTGAATCTGGTGCTGATGATTACATTGTGAAACCAGCCAGTAGCCAAATATTAATCACCCGTGTGAGTGCTTTGCTTAGGAGAGTGAATACGCAACAGAAAGTTGAGGCATTCTATGAGTTCGGTGCTTTGAAAATAGACGTTAATCAAAGAGTTGCACAGTTAGATGGTGAAGAAATTAAGCTGACTGACAAAGAGTTGAACTTAGCCTTATATTTTTTGAAAAATGAAGGCATGTTGCTTTCGAGAGCCC
>JAYTHN010000386.1:0-9795 GCA_043732505.1 Methylotenera sp. | reverse complement strand
CATCGGTATGTACATAATAACTATGAACATAATAAAAACGTGCGCCATTTTCTATACCTTGCCATAAAACATGTGGCGAACAATTAACCTCTAATTGAATGGCTTGATACACTTGATTCCAGCCCATGTGTGGCACTTTTAACTTATCACCATTACTGTCTTTCATGTCTGCAGCTGCAAAACGCTTCACTTTGCCCTTAAATATCCCTAAACCGGCAACATTACCTTCTTCAGACGCTTCAAATAGCATTTGTAGACCAATGCAAATACCTAAAAATGGTTTATTGTGTGCCGCTTGGATTACAACATCTCTTAAACCACGTGAATCCAACTCCCTAATGCAATCTGGCATCGCACCCTGCCCTGGAAATACAATACGCTGAGCGTTGGCAATAGCTTCAGGATTACTCGTCACTAGTACGTTTTTTGATGGCGCAATATGTTCTAATGCCTTAGACACTGAGCGTAAATTTCCCATGCCATAATCGACTACTGCGATGTCTATTTTTTTCATACTTTTCTATATACGTGTGACGAGTTATATATCTACGGTGAGTTGAATTAAAAGCTAGCTTAAAGATTCATAAACTCAGTTTAATAAACTATAGCTTATAAACTTCCTTTAGTAGAAGGCATAATACCCGCCATACGCGCGTCAAACTCTACAGCCATACGTAGTGCACGACCGAACGCTTTGAAAATTGTTTCTGCTTGATGGTGTGAATTGTGACCCTTCAGGTTATCAATATGCAATGTGACATTGGCATGATTGACGAAACCTTGAAAGAACTCATGAAAAAGATCAACATCAAATTTACCAATCGCAGAGCGTGTAAATACACAACCAAACGATAACCCTGGCCTACCTGAAATATCTAATACTACACGCGATAAGGCTTCATCCAATGGTACGTAGGCGTGACCGTAGCGACGAATACCTTTTTTATCACCAATCGCTTTATTAAATGCTTGCCCTAATGTGATACCAATATCTTCAACAGTATGGTGGGCATCTATGTGTAAATCACCTTTGGCATTCACAGCAATATCCATCATGCCATGGCGCGCGATTTGATCCAGCATGTGGTCTAAAAAGCAGATACCTGTATTGAATTCAGAAATACCTATGCCATCCAAATTGATTGAGACAGTCACTTGCGTTTCTAGGGTATTTCTTATTACTTCAGCGGAGCGCATATTGATATTTAACATATTGATAGTTAGATACTATTTTAACCTAAGTAACTAACAAGCGTAAAATAGCGATACGATTGTCAGGGGGGGGAAGCCGACCATTCGGCCGGCTTCTTTACAAGCTATCACTTAAATTACTGTGCTTTACCTGTAGCTTCTTTTGCTGCACCTACTACATGAGTAGCTGCAGGAGTTGCCGCGTCAGCAGCAGGGGCTGATTCAGCTGCAGGCGCAGCTGTTGCTGCATCGGAAGGAGCCGAAGCTTCTGCAGCAGGGGCCGCCATAGTCGCAGGAGCAGCCATTTCTGTAGCTGCAGGAGCAGCCGCGTTAGTAGCTTCCACTGGCGCTTCTTTTTTGCCGCTTAATAAAGTAACTAAAAGTACCAAAACAGCTACAGCAATAATCCAAGGTAAGAATTTTTTAACACCACCAGCACTTGCTGAAGAACCGTGAGCAATTGCAGTAATTTCTGCAGCCGCAGCAGCAGGATCAGTAGCGCCGTAGATAGCAGCACCGGCAACAATAATTGTAGCGCCAGCATCTTTAACTTGTTGCGTAGTAGCCGCTTTAACACCACCAGCTACTGAAATCTCAACACCAAGACCTAGACCAGCGACCATTGCCAAGTCATTGAATGGTGTTTGACCTGCAGCTTGTTGGTCTAAACCAGTGTGAACACCAATAATATGTGCGCCTAATTTAGCCACTTCTTGAGTACGTGTTTTTTTATCAGCGACATTGATCAAATCAACTTGTGCCTTTTTACCGTATTTATTAGCAACATCAATTACACCTTTGATAGTGCCTAAATCAGCAGTACCTAATACTGTACAAATATCTGCACCAGCTTTGTAGAATGGCTCAGCTTCGTAGAAACCAGCATCCATAGTTTTTAAATCAACTAAGATTTTGTTGTTTGGGAATTTAGCACGTAAAACTTCAAGCAATTTGATACCATTGTGCTTAATGCAAGGTGTACCAATTTCCAAGATATCTACATGTGGAGCAACTTTAGTTGCTAAAGCGACGGTGCCGTCGAAATCTAGTGAATCTAATGCCATTTGGGTTTGTGCCACGGTACATCCTCCAACTATAAAATAAATCAATATGTGATTTATTTAGATTAAAAATACGAAATTTAAAATAATTTTTATTTAGCTAAAGTTCAAAAAATTAGACTTTATAAATTTAGTTCATATTATTGTGCTTAAAATAAACATTATTCACATAATAACCGCAGTTAGTGTGAAAACTCAAACTTTTCACGTTTATTTTCAATAATTATATTAATAAATCATGTATTTTTATTGCAAGCTTGATATTAGCTTGTGGTTAGGCTTGATATTTCAGGTGAACTTCTGTGAGATTTATAGCAGAGAATCTGCATTAAGCAAATTTCTACTGCAGAATTTCAGCAAGTGCTTCAATAAGTAATTTCGATTGCGCATCTGTACCGATTGTTATACGTATATAAGGCGCAATCCGTTTAGGCGCTTTAAAGTGACGTACAATAATATTCCTTTCACGCAACAAATTTGTGAGTTCCGCGCCATCTCTATTGTGGTGTTTAGCAAATATAAAGTTAGCCCCTGATGGTAAGACGTTAAAGCCTAAATTCGTCAAATCATGAATCAAACTATGCCGAGTAGCAATCACTTGTCTACAAGTTTTTTCAAAATACACCGTATCTTGCATAGCCGCAATTGCACCAGCAGAGGCAAAACGATCGATTGGGTATGAATTAAAACTATCTTTTACCCTAGTCAATGCATCAATTAGCCCTGATGAACCCAACGCATAGCCAACACGCAGACCTGCCAAAGAACGCGCTTTAGATAAAGTATGCGTAACGAGTAAATTTGGATATTTGTTGATTAAAGTCACGGCAGATTCAGTACCAAAATCTACATAGGCTTCATCTATCACCACTACCGACTCAGTATTTTTTTGTAATAAACGTTCAATTTCTTTTAACGCTAGCGGTATGCCTGTAGGTGCATTTGGATTGGGGAAGATGATGCCGCCATTTGGCTGCATGTAATCTTCAACATTAATTGTAAAGTCTTCAGCAAGCGGAATTAACTGATACTGAATACCATACAATCCACAATATACAGGATAGAAACTATAAGTAATGTCTGGGTAAAGCAAATGTTTATCATGATTTAGCAATGCCTGAAACACATGCGCCAATACTTCATCTGAACCGTTACCAACAAATACTTGATTACTTTTGAGCTGATAGGTTTCAGCAACAGCCAACTTCAAGGCATCAGAATTTGGGTCGGGGTAAAGTCTTAAACTATCAGCCGCCTCAAGTTTAAGCGCCTCAATCACCTTGGGGCTTGGGCCGTAAGGGTTTTCGTTGGTATTCATCTTCACTAGATTATCAAGCTTAGGCTGCTCACCAGGTAAATAAGGGGTGAGCTTATGTACAACATCACTCCAAAATTTACTCATAAAACCTACTGCGCGACAAAATTGCAGCGTTGCGCGGTGCTCGCATCCTCGCCGTACTTATTTTACTAGCTCGTTGCTGCGCACCGTTCGCCTTGCACTTTTGCCGCTCGTAACGGTTTTTTATATTCAGAACCATTTCAGAGCTAGCCTTTTAATCTAAACTCAGCAGATCTTGCATGTGCTTGCAAACCTTCACCATAGGCTAAGGTTGAAGCAATTTTACCCAGCGTTTGTGCGCCTGCTGGCGACACCATAATCAAACTAGAGCGCTTTTGAAAGTCATATACACCAAGTGGTGATGAAAAACGTGCTGTACGAGATGTTGGCAATACATGATTGGGCCCAGCACAGTAATCACCGATAGCTTCACAGGTATCACGACCCATAAAAATGGCACCTGCATGCTTAATTTTTTTACTGAATGCAAGTGGCTCATCAATAGACAGCTCTAAGTGTTCAGGGGCTATATAATTACTAATCTCAGCGGCTTCATCCAAATCACGCACTAATATAAGCGCTCCACGGTCTTGAAATGACGTGGTTATAATGTTTTTTCTAGGCATTTCTTCCACAAGCTTTTGAATACTTGCGCTTACTTTATCTAAGAATTCTGCATCAGGGCTCAATAAAATTGCTTGTGCTAATTCATCATGCTCAGCCTGACTAAATAAATCCATCGCCACCCAATCAGGGTTGGTTTTTCCGTCGCAGATGACTAAAATTTCTGAAGGTCCTGCGACCATGTCAATACCCACTACACCAAATACACGGCGTTTAGCGGCGGCTACATAAGCATTACCTGGGCCAACAATTTTATCTACTTGTGGCACAGTTTTAGTACCGTAAGCCAACGCACCAACAGCCTGCGCACCGCCTAAACAAAATACTCGGTCAACGCCTGCAATCGCTGCAGCAGCTAATACCAAAGCATTTTTTTCACCGTTAGGCGTTGGCACCACCATAATCAATTCAGCCACGCCCGCCACTTTGGCTGGAATGGCATTCATTAATACTGAGGAAGGATAAGCGGCTTTACCACCTGGCACATATAAACCAACACGGTCTAGTGAAGTCACTTGTTGACCAAGCAAGGTGCCATCTGCTTCTGTGTAATTCCATGAAGCCATTAATTGTTTCTCATGATAGCTACGCACACGATCAGCAGCGGCTTGTAGCGCATCACGCTGATGGTTTGGTAGGCTATTCAAAGCATTGATTAACTCTGCTTTGCTAATTTCCAGTTCGGCCAAAGCGGTTGCATTCGTTTTATCAAAACGATTGGTATACTCGAGCACAGCGGCATCACCACGTTTTTTTACATCTTTTAATATACTCGCAACGACCTCATCCACGCTGTCATCTTGCGCAGTTTCAAAGGCAAGTAATGCTTTTAGTTTGCTATCAAAATCACTGTCTGTTGTAGAAAAACGCCGAATTTTCATACTATACTTTGCATAATTATTAACTTTTAATGACTGTTTAGCAGCATTTTTCAAAAATACACTTGTTTTAAAACTAAGCATATTTTAAAACAACACTCAAAAATGCATCCATAATCGGTTGCAAATTTTCTCTATTCAATTTGAGTGAAGCTTGGTTCACCACCAAGCGTGAACTTATATCGCCAACCTCCTCTACTGCTTTGAGGTTATTTGCGCGCAAAGTTCCACCCGTGCTCACCAAATCTACAATTACATCAGCCAAGCCAACCAAGGGACCCAATTCCATAGAGCCATAAAGCTTGATTAAATCAACATGCATGCCTTTAGCCGCGAAGTGTTCACGGGCTGTTTTCACATATTTGGTGACCACTTTTAAACGTGCGCCACTACGAATTGAAGCAAAATAATCAAAGTCTTCACGCACTGCGACCATCATTTTGCATTTGGCAATCTGCAAATCTATAGGCTGATACAAACCTTCACCACCCTGCTCATCAAGTACATCTTTACCGGCAATACCTAAATCTGCTGCACCGTATTGCACATAAGTTGGTACGTCAGTTGCGCGGACGATAATGAGGCGCACATCGTCACGATTGGTCGCTAAAATCAACTTACGTGATGAATCAGGATCTTCAAGCGTATGAATACCTGCCGCCGCTAGTAACGGCGTAGTTTCTTCAAAGATACGTCCTTTTGATAATGCGATGGTAATCATTTTTTTGCTCTTTAATACTTGGTGTTTAATACTTTTTTAGTACTTATATACGTTTAACATTCGCGCCAAGCGCGTTCAATTTAGCTTCTAAATTCTCATAGCCGCGATCTAAATGATAAATACGTTCAATCACTGTTTCGCCACGCGCTACTAGCCCAGCCAATACCAAGCTTGCCGAAGCACGCAAATCGGTTGCCATCACGGTAGCGCCATCCAGATATTCCACACCTTTTACTAGTGCAGTATTGCCATCAATACTAATATCAGCGCCTAAACGCTGCATTTCTTGCACGTGCATAAAGCGGTTTTCAAAAATGGTTTCTGTCACTTTTGACACACCTGTTGCAACTGTATTCAAAGCCATAAACTGAGCTTGCATATCCGTTGGGAATGCAGGATGTGGCGCTGTGCGAATATTCACTGCATTTAATTGGCCATCACTTCTAACAGTAATAGTGTCTGCATCTGTCGTCACTGTTGCGCCAGTATCACGTAATTTTTCAATTACAGCATCTAATAAATTCGGCTGTACGTTTAGTAGCTTCACTTCACCGCCTGTCATTGCAGCTGCCACCATATAAGTACCAGCCTCGATACGATCACAGACGATATTATGATTAGCACCCGACAGATTCGCTACACCTTCAATAGTAATGACATCAGTGCCTGCACCAGTAATTTTTGCACCCATTTTTATTAAACAGTCTGCTAAATCTACTACTTCTGGTTCTTTTGCAGCGTTTTCTAATACTGTCGTGCCTTCCGCTAACGCCGCTGCCATCATCAAGTTCTCTGTACCAGTGACCGTGACCAAATCCATATAATAGCGTGACCCTTGTAAACGCCGATTAGGTAAATGTAAGGTACTGGCTTGAATATAGCCGTGCGTAATATGGATAGCGGCACCCATTGCTTGCAAACCTTTAATATGCAGGTCGACAGGTCTAGAACCAATAGCACAGCCACCAGGCAATGACACGCGCGCAGTGCCGAAGCGTGCTAACAACGGACCCAAAACCAAAATGGAGGCGCGCATGGTTTTAACCATCTCGTAAGTTGCTTCAAAAGAAGCAACATCACTAGCATCCAAACTCACCTTATCAGCGTTACGAGTAATCTTAACGCCCATCATTTCTAACAGTTTGATTGTTGTATCAATATCCTTAAGCGCAGCAACGCTACTCAATTTAAGTGGCGTTTCAGTCAATAATGATGCGCATAAAATTGGCAAAGCGGCATTTTTTGCGCCAGAAATGGTGACTTCACCATTTAGGCGATTACCGCCTTGTATGATTAGCTTATCCAATTACTTTACCGCCCCAGTGGTCGCGTTTAAAGCTGTCTGCAACTCACCATTTTCATACATTGCACGCATAATATCTGAGCCACCAACAAACTCGCCATTAATATACAACTGCGGAATGGTAGGCCAATTTGCATAGACTTTAATGCCTTCACGCACGGCTTGGTCAGCAAGGACGTCTACAGCCACATACTTTGCGTTGCATGCATCTAAAATTTGTGTGGCCATGTTAGAAAAACCACATTGCGGAAACTTTGGGCTACCTTTCATATAAAGCACTACTGGGTTGCTCGTTACGGTTTCTTTAATTTGTGCTTGTGCGTCCATTTCAATCTCCATTGCTTAGTCTTTAATATTACTGATTGTTTTATTTTACCAATGTATTTAATTTTTTTAATTTATATTTTGTTCTTGCCATTTTTCTGGCGTCAACGTTTTCATCGATAGCGCATGGACTTCCGCACGCATTCTATCGCCTAGTGCGGCGTATACCAACTGATGCTGTTGCACCATATTTTTACCGACAAATGCAGGGCTTACAATCAGCGCTTCAAAGTGTGTACCATCATCACCTAGCACTTTAATGTAATCACATGCTAGATGCTGTGTGATGTAGTTTTCTAATTGTTGTGCGCTTAACACTGGTCTATCACCTTTAAACTGTAGCTTTTTACTTTTGCCTGATTAGGCTCTTAATTTATAACCTGATTTTAACATTTTTAGCGTTATCCATGCTAACACCAAGAACGATGCGCCTACGATGGACAAACTAGTCACTGGTGAAATATCACCTTTGCCAAAGAATCCATATCTAAAACCATCTATCATGTAGAAAAATGGATTGAGTTGTGATAATTTTTGCCAAAATGGCGGTAATGAGTGTATTGAATAAAATACGCCTGATAGGAATGATAATGGCATGATAATGAAGTTTTGAAACATCGCCATTTGATCAAATCGGTCTGCCCAGATGCCCGCGATAATGCCGAATGTACCCAATAGGGCGCTGCCTAAAAGAGCAAATGCAAGTATTAGCCACGGGTGTAAGATATGTAAATCTACAAACCAAATAGCACCTACATAAATACATAAACCTACGGCTAAACCACGAATAATCGCTGCGCACAAAAAAGCACTAAAAAACTGCAAATGGGTGAGCGGCGTAAGTAGCACAAATACGATATTGCCCATGACCTTTGATTGAATCAGGCTAGATGAACTATTGGCAAAAGCATTTTGTAAGACCGACATCATAATAAGGCCAGGAATCAAAAAGGCGGTGTAAGGCACGCCTTCATATACCTCAACATGCCCTTCGAGCACATGTGAAAAAATGAGCAAATATAACAAAGCCGTGATGACTGGCGCAGCTACTGTCTGAAAAGCTACGCGCCAAAAGCGTAGCATCTCTTTTTTAAGTAATGTCCAAGGTCCGCGCATGGCCGGGCTTATTAAATTAGGCTTGATCATGTGAGCCTTCACTACCGTTTGACCCGACTAGCGAAAGAAATACATCTTCTAAATCCGCTTCATTGAGCTGCATATCAATCACCTTAATATTGGCATTGCGCAACGCTGAAAGCACAAATTCAATCTGCGCCATATCAGTCAACACGAATGTAAAAATGCCACGATCTTGGTTGCGGACTAGCGCTTGAATATTACTCGGCAAACCGACATCGCCTAAGGTTAATCGCAAACTTTTACCAGCAAATTTATTCAGCAAGTTTTGTGTACTATCCAGCGCAACGATCTCGCCTTGCTTCATCAGTCCAACACGGCTACAGAGCGCTTCAGCTTCTTCTAAATAATGGGTGGTTAAAATAATAGTGTGACCATCTCGATTGAGCTTTTTAATAAACTCCCATAGCATTTGGCGCAACTCAACATCTACGCCTGCAGTCGGCTCATCCAATACAATGACTGGTGGCTTGTGCGCCAATGCTTGCGCAATCAACGCGCGACGCTTCATACCCCCTGAAAGTGCGCGCATATTGGTCTTGGCTTTGTCAGCAAGACCTAAGCCTTCAAGCACCTCATCCACCCAAGCATCGTTTTCTGGTCCACGCCCAAAATAGCCTGCTTGAAAACGTAGCATTTCACGCACGTTAAAGAATGGGTCGAATACTAACTCTTGCGGCACTATACCTAGCAACTGCCTGGCTTTTTGATATTGATTCACTACATCAAAACCCATCACAGAAATATCGCCTGAGCTAGGCTTCATCAAGCCAGCAAGAATACTAATTAAAGTAGATTTTCCTGCGCCATTTGGCCCAAGTAGCGCAAAAAATTCGCCCTGTTCAATCATTAAATCAATGCCTTTTAGTGCATGCAGGTTGCCAAAACTCTTATGTATGCTACTGATTTTAATTGCAGGATTCATTTATAGATGCGATTTTTTGTTTTGAGCTTGAAAGTTAGTATCGACTGCTGAATTTATAGATTCAAAGATTCGGCTTATTTACCAGCAGTATGGTTAAGACGTAATAATTTACTGATATATGGAGATATTTTTACAAAAAACAATAATATAAGTTTTAAACAGTTAATAAAATCAATCACTGACTTTTGTTTAATGGAATGAAATCAGTGACGCCATATAAAGCGGCTAGACTCGCTAAGTTAGCAGGCAAATGGGCAAAAGTGACTTTACCATTAGCAACAATAGCGCGACG
>JAYTHN010000385.1:0-2965 GCA_043732505.1 Methylotenera sp. | reverse complement strand
GTTAACGCAAAACCGTTATAAAGCGGGTGTGGTGGGTAAGGCTGATGTGGTACAAGCGCAAACTTTGCTTAAATCAACACAGGCACAAGCCTCAGACTTAAGTATTCAACGCGCGCAGTTTGAACATGCGATTGCTTTATTGATAGGCAAAGCGCCTTCTGATGTAGCTATCAAACCTTCACCGTTAAATATTGTAATGCCCGATATCCCAGTCAATGTACCTTCAACATTGCTTGAAAGACGCCCCGATATCGCTGCAGCAGAACGACGTGTTGCCTCTGCAAATGCCGAGATTGGAGTAGCAAAAGCGGCTTTCTTCCCAACTTTGACTTTATCTGCATTAGCTGGATTTCAAAGTAATAATTTATCTGATTTACTTTCAGTGCCTAGTCGCATTTGGTCTTTGGGTTCATCATTAGCGATGTCTGTGTTCGATGGTGGTCAACGAAGTGCTTTGAGTGATCAAGCAATCGCTGTTTACGATGAAAATGTTGCGACCTATCGCCAGACTGTTTTAACTGATTTTAAAGAGGTAGAAGATAGTCTTGTCGCTATTCGTGTTCTGCAAGAAGAACAAAAACTGCAATTTGAAGCACTTGAGGCAGCAAGAGCATCGCAAACTTATACAACTAACCAATATAAAGCAGGCGTTGTCACTTATTTAGATGTGATTAATGTCAATAATGTTGCACTGAATAATGAGCGTACATTGATTAACTTACAAGGCAATCAAATGCTGAATAGCGTACTACTGATCAAAGCACTTGGTGGTGGCTGGGAATCGAAAAAACAGTAGGTTGGACGAGATAATGTTTGAGTAGACCTATTCTTGTAGGCTTTTTAATCTCATTTATTAGACTACTAGACCCATAATATTGGTGTTCAATATTATGGGTTAGATCACCTGACTTTATCTTACATAGCCTGGCGGTGGAGGAGGTAATAATAACGTTGTTTAGGAGGCGGGTTATTCACAGGCGAAGCAACGATTGCTCGCGACTCTCTGGCAAAATTCCCAAAAACAGGTACGCGATTCCCTTTTGCGTACATGCATTGGGTGTATGCATTGTCGTAGCGCTGTTGTGCTACAGATGAAGAAACGGCAGCGGCATTTGAACCTTCAGCCGTGCCTACAAACAAGCCAGTACTTGCACCTATTGCACCACCACTCCCACCCACAGTTGCACCTAGCGCTGCACCAATAACAGTACCGACTATAGCGCTTTTTGCAATGCTATCGTTGCCAACTTCACTTGCTGAAACGCCACTGCGCTGCAGGTTATATTGTTGACAGTTGTCATCATCAGAACGAAACTGCTCAAAGCTTTTACCCGTGCCAAATAGCGCCATTGCACTGGGACCGTTAGGGATAGTTGTGCAACCTGTAATCGTTAATACACACATAGACGCAAAAATAACTTTTTTCATCATATTATTTCCCTATAGTCTTGGTGGTTCAGGGGTGACTTTTGCCAGCCTTGAGGGCAATCTTTTATATAGGGGTAGTAGCCCTCTGGTTTGTCACAGTGATACCAAAAATTATCTTGCTGAGGTGGAGAATATGATTGTGGTGCTTACACTTGGGGTCCAATTGCCTGAGGTTGCTGCTGACTTTATTCTATGTAAACTGGCGGTTGCTGTGGTGGAGCAACTATAACTGTCTGCGGATAGCTGTAATAGGGCGCTGGATAACCATAATAAAATGGGTCTGCATAATAACGGGGATAATAATGCCTTGAGTAATAAGGACCAAATCCAGGGCCTATATACACCCCAACATTGTCATTTCAGTGACCGCCGCCGACATGGCCACGATCCGCCATTGCTAAATTACTTGCAAGCAAACCTGCTGTTAATGTTAAAAGCGCACATAATTTGACGATTTTCATAATTTGTCTTCCTTACAATGAAACTAACTGTAATTAGGACTGAATGGCTTATTGACAGCTCTATAAAGCATAGCCACATTGATGTAAAAGTATGTAAATGTAAAGCGTATGAAAGTTTTTTATCTAGTAGATTTTTAACAAGATTCTTTAATATATATTGCGCGTTTTTTCGGATAGCAATTGCATAAAATGTCTTTGTTATATTGATTGTTATTCACTTGACCTGATTGATTTGCCTGTCTAATATCTGATGTTCATGATTAATTTTTATCGTATTATTTCATTTGCTGGCATAAGCCTACACGCGAAAAATACACTTCAGCACGCCATCTCTAATATATTAATGACTAGATTATCAATTAGATTGTGTGTGTGTTGGCCTTTTAGTGTTGTCTGACATTTCAATTGCACAGGTTGCCTTTGAGCAACCTCAACAGGTGATTGAAAATAAGTATGAAGTGACCATCAGCGCGCCAAAGCCGCTTGATGCCTTGCTTAAAAATCATTTAGAAATCATCAAGGCCCGTGACAGTTCGCGTATGTCCTCTGCTGAGTGGCTTAGGCTATATCATGACGCTCCTTTAGCGATACAGGATCTGCTAGCGACGGAAGGCTATTTTTCTAGCATTATTAAAAAATCTATCATCAATAGTGCAGGGGTATCGACCTTTAGTTTCATAGTAGACCCTGGACCAGCAGCCCTAATCAGCAAGGTGAATCTAAAGTTTAGTGGAATGATAACGCAACAGACCGCGAATGAATCTCCTCAAATCAAGACGCTTCGCGATGGCTGGACGCTGCCTGTAGGCACAAAATTTCGCCAAGCAGATTGGAACCAAGCTAAGCGAAAGTTATTGATCAGCTTATTGATAGACCGTTATCCAAACGCGACTATTAAAGATAGTCGTGCTGAAGTTGACCCCAAAATCAATGCAGTTTTTTTGAGCGTTGAGGTTGATAGTGGTGCAGCTTATAAGTTTGGCAACCTCACTATTGAAGGTTTGCAGCGTTATCCCGCCAGCATTATCAATAGCCTTAATCTAATTAAACCTGGTATGGCATATAACCAAAGCAAA
>JAYTHN010000384.1:0-2966 GCA_043732505.1 Methylotenera sp. | reverse complement strand
GTGGCTTTTCACACCAAACACATCCCAAAAAGTAACTGGGCATTTACTATAACTAAATGCATTTAAAGCTAGTTCTTTAACACGTGCTTCAATTTTAGTATTGCCTCCTCCAGTTTGGCTCATTCCAGCCAAATCACCTTTCACATCCGCCATAAATACGGGTACGCCGAGCTTAGAAAAACCTTCAGCCAGCGTCTGTAATGTCACCGTTTTACCAGTACCTGTAGCGCCTGCTATCAAGCCATGTCGATTAGCCATTACTAGGCAATATATAGCTGAAAATATAATTGATTTTTGCGATTAATATTGGTTCTGCCATACTATAAATCACCCTTTCGTGCTTTATCCATAATTTCCAATAAATTGGTTTCTAACTCTTGTGCGGCTTTTTGTGAACGTAAACTTGGATTTTTAATACTTTTTAAATCGTAAGTCGGGCGTGCCATTGCAATAAATAATTTGAGTTTTTTATTAGCATCAGGCTTTTCATAAATCGCAATACGGCAAGGGGCAAACACTAAAAATTCGGGGTGATCCAAGAAAATATCTGTACCTAAGCTCAAATTACAAAAACTATGTACTTCTTTAACACCTTGAGGGTCAATACCGCGTTTTTTTATATGCTCAGCAATCGGAAAGTTGGCGGGATTCACGAAATTTTTGCCCTCGCTCACGCTCTTTAAGCTATCAAAAACATCTTGATAACTCACGCCATCATTCACAGGCAATTCATAAATTGATGTACTGTCGTCAATTGCAGGCATGCCAAGGCTTACTTTACCTATCAGCGCTGGAGAATTAGTGGCAGTTGGCTGAATAGTGCCACAGCTAGCAAGAACTAATGACGCACTTATAGCCCAACCAAACCTATTCCAAACATATTGATTCATCAATAAACCTTTAATCAGTTTTAAACAAAATTAATATGATTATGCACCTAATTTAAGCGCATCATTCACAGCTTGACGATTAATTTGTGGCGCTATCAACTCAATAAAGCCATACATATAGCCACGTAGAAACGCATCTTTGCGAATCCCTAAATAGGTAGTGCTGTCAGGAAATAAATGGCTCACATCTAGTCTAGCTAAATGACTATCACGCTGTGGGTCATACGCCATATTAGCTAGCAAACCTACGCCTAAGCCTAAGGTGACGTAAGTTTTAATCACGTCAGCATCAATGGCGGTTAGCACTACATTCGGTGATAATCCAGCATCGGTAAAAATTTTTGATACTAAGGTGCCACCCGTAAAAGCAAAATCGTAAGTAATTAAAGGATAAGCCGCTAGCTTTTCAAGTGTTAGTTCACCATCTGACAGCAAGGGATGACCATGAGGCACAACCACGCAACGATTCCATTGGTAACAAGGGATGCATAATAAGCTATCAAAACTACTAATAGATTCCGTCGCAATGCCTATATCAGCGTCGCCATTAGCAACTTGCTCAGCCACTTGTATAGGATTACCTTGATGAATATTCAACTTAACCTGCGGGTAGTTGGCCATAAAGTCTTTAACTGCAGTTGGTAGCTTGTAACGGGCTTGTGTATGTGTCGTTGCAATCGTAAATGTGCCTGTGTCCACATTACTAAACTCATCACCCACACGTTTGATATTATCGATATCACGAATGACTTTTGCCGCCAGCGCCAGTATTTGTGCACCTGGCTCAGTAATGCCAGTAAGCCGTTTGCCATTACGCTGGAAGACCTGCAACCCTAATTCCTCTTCAAATAGCTGAATCTGCTTGCTCACGCCAGGCTGTGAAGTATATAAAGCATCCGCAGCATCCGTGATACTCAAACCCTGCCGCGCAACTTCGTTTAAATAGCGTAATTGGTGCAATTTCATAGCTTTCTCGTGTGTGTCATTTGGGTTTAATAACCTTTATCAAACCATCGTCTTATATAAGCAAATCAGATAAATATAGAATAACATATTCTAAAATAATTTATTAATTGCTGATATAGTGCATCCTCTCATAATTTAACGTTTAATGACGATTACACCATATGGAATTTGGTTATATATTTGCTGGCTTTGTAGTAGGCTTGCTCGTGGGCTTAACAGGCGTGGGCGGCGGCTCTTTATTGACTCCAATCTTGGTACTGTTTTTTCATATTAAACCAGCATTTGCTGTTGGCACAGATTTACTTTATGCCTCCATTACTAAGTCAGTCGGTATTTTTGCACATGGCAAACTTGGCAATATTGATTGGAAATTAGTTCGATTATTGGCGTATGGCAGTTTGCCAGCATCGATATTTACAACGCTATATTTGAGGCAAATAGATATCGCTTCAGATGCAGCGGTGAGTAGCATTAAATTTTGGTTAGGTATTGCGTTGATCATCACATCGATCTCTGTGTTGTTTCGCAATCAGCTGGCAGCTTTTTCAAAGCGAGAACATTTGATTAATGTCCATTGGACGCCTTACTTAACGGTTATTTTAGGTTTAATTTTAGGTTCTTTGGTTACGCTGACCTCAGTAGGTGCAGGCGCTTTAGGTGTAACCGCATTACTGATTATTTATCCTAAACGACCGATTACGACCATTATCGGCTCAGATGTTGCGCATGCAGTACCGTTGACATTATTGGCTGGCTTAGGCCACGCTACTCTTGGTACTGTAGATTACAAATTGTTAGGCATTCTTTTAATCGGTTCAATTCCAGGCATTTGGATGGGTAGCCACCTTAGCGCCAAAATCGCTGAGCACTGGGTACGCATTGCACTGGCTTTAATACTGATATTTGTGGGCTTAAAGCTGGTTTTCAATTAAAATAGCAAGTTGTTAGATAGTTAGTTGTCAGAAAAAACTACAATAAAGTACTTTAAAATTAGAGTGCTTGTATAAATTAGAACCTAGTATAAATAAGAACTATGTATAAATACGACGAAATAGATCAGCAATTAGTAGATGAAAGAGTTGCACAGTATCGCGACCAAACACGCCGCTA
>JAYTHN010000383.1:0-2974 GCA_043732505.1 Methylotenera sp. | reverse complement strand
GCCTAAAACCGAACTTTGCGTTGGTAAAGCACTCGAGCTTACACTCTGATTATTTTTTCCTTCACTGCTGACACTAACACTAGTGGCTGTCTCGTTTTCAGCCTCGCGCTCAGCTAAAGGCAACGCAATTTCTGGTAGTGCAATTTCAGCAGTTGGAGTAGTTAAAGCGGCAATTCCAGATGTTTTTTCGACTACAGATTTTACAGGCTTAGGCATGTAATCTACGTAAAACAACCACGCTAATAAGAATAGTAAAACTAGAATACTCCCTAGAATATACATTAACCAAGGCTGGCTTTCTTTACCAGACATGACTTGGTTCATAGTTGGTTGCACACTAATTGCATTCGGTGTCTTATCTGGCATACGCGCGCGATAACCAGCGAGCAATGGCTCGGCATCAATATCTAAGAATCTCGCATAATTACGAATAAATCCGCGGGTAATCATCGCGTCTGGCAATATCGTGAAATCATTGGTTTCTAAAGCAGCAATTTGCTTAATACTAATACGCAAACTGTTTGACACATCTTTTTGTGTCAACTTTTTAGTATTTCTAGCAGACAACAAGGTTTCACCTAGCGGTGTATAATTTAACGCAATATTCATAGAAGATTCGATTGAAATTTCATCAGCCATTTTTAATTTCCACTTTGCAACAACTTAGTCTGTTCAGAATCAGGGTATTGCCTACGTAATTGTAGCGCGTAACTTGCCTCGGCATCTTTACCACCCACTTCGCGCTCTATCTGAATTGCTAACCATAACATTTCTGGTCCAGGTTGACCCAACATCACATTTTGCAAGGTCGTTTTAGCCGCCACCGCACTTTTACGCTTAAATTGAAGCGCCGCTAGTTGATAAGCTGCCGCATTTAACAAAGGATCAATTTGCAGCGCTTTTTGAAAGTAAGCTTCAGCACTTACGGTATCTTTTTTACGAGCAGAACATATACCTGCATTAGTATAAGCGAGTGCTGGCGTACTATATAACGGATTTTTAACTGCCGCTAAAAACTCCTTAATAGACTCATCAATATGATTTCTAGCACATAAGAAACTACCATAATTATTATGCGACTCTGAATTATTAGGCTCTAGTTGTATCGATTTTCTGAAATTAGCATCCGCAACATCATCTTGACCAAGTGCAGCGTGCACTAGACCTAGCCCATTGTAGGCCAATGCAAAATTAGAATCTATTTGCTTCGCAATAGTAAACTCTTCTAATGCGATTTCTAATTGTTTTTGCTGATAATATACTGCACCTAAATCTGTATGCGCACGTGCACGCGCCACCACATTCTCGTCATCTTTGTCTTTTTGTTGTTGGTTTGCGCAGCCAACACCTACAAAGCTGATGAAACCTGCCAAAGAAACTATACTCAATTTATTTGCAGCTAGCCTTGCAAAATTCATTATTCAATCGCCTCAATTGGAATTCTTTTAGAAGAACGTTTCGTCTTATCTAATACTTTACCAGCTAATTGGCCGCAAGCTGCATCAATGTCTTCACCACGCGTTTTACGCACAGTGACCACATACCCAGCCTGCATCAAAATATCGCGGAACACACGAATATGGCTGGCTTTTGAGGTTCCGTAACCACTATTGGGAAACGGATTAAACGGAATTAAATTAAATTTACTAGAGACGTTTTTCACAACTTCTAATAACTGATATGCGTGCTCAACCGTATCATTCACACCGTCTAACATCACATATTCAAACGTTACAAAATCGCGCGGCGCGCGTTCTAAGTAACGGTTACATGCTGCCATTAACTCTTTAAGCGGATATTTTTTATTGATTGGCACTAATACGTCACGCAACGCATCATTTGGCGCGTGTAACGATACGGCCAACGCTACTGGGCAATCCTCCCTGAGCCTATCCATCGCTGGTACCATGCCGCTGGTTGAGAGGGTCAGGCGGCGGCGGCTTAAACCATAAGCGCTATCATCTAGCATAATCTGCATGGCGGTGACCGCATTATCGTAGTTGGCAAGCGGCTCGCCCATGCCCATCATCACCACATTACTGATGATACGGTCTGAAAGCGGCAACATGTCATAACCACTTTCTGCACGCAGTGACTTATTCGCAATTGCAAGCTGACCAATTATTTCTGCCACACTTAAATTGCGGTTAAAGCCTTGCGCACCCGTACTACAAAACGTACAAGCCAACGCACAACCTACTTGACTTGATATACACAAAGTACCGCGTTCGTCTTCAGGAATAAATACGGTTTCGATACTATTTGCAGTGTCTGCACCTATCAGCCATTTACGCGTACCGTCGTTAGAAACTTGTTCCAACTGCACAGTAGGTAAAGTAATTTCGGCTTCAATCGCCAGTTTTTCACGTAGTACTTTGGCAATATCAGTCATCTTCTCAAAATCATGCACCCCAAAATGATGCATCCAGCGCATCAACTGCTTGGCGCGAAAAGGCTTCTCGCCAAGTTCCGCGAACCATTGTGCCAGTTGTGGCTGATTAAAATTGAGCAGATTGACCAAAATTGCTTTTACCTTTTATTACATATCAATAATTTAAGTTCTACCCGTCAAAGGCATCACCACTAGTCTTAGCAGCTGAAGCTGCAAGATTGGTGCAATAAGCTAGGCAAGGTGCGAGCAAAAAGTTAAGATGCAGTGTATATTAATATGCAAGAAATAATTTTTTTCGAGCAACTCAGTATAGAGACGAAAATTAAATTATTTACCGAAGAAATAAGCGATTTCAATCGCTGCATTCTCTGCTGAATCTGAACCATGCACCGCATTAGCATCAATACTTTGAGCAAAATCTGCACGAATCGTGCCGGCAGCCGCTTCTTTTGGGTTAGTTGCGCCCATTAAATCACGGTTTAATTGAACAGCATTTTCGCCTTCTAAAGCTTGAATCATCACTGGACCAGAAATCATGAATTTAACTAAATCACCAAAGAACGGGCGTGCGGCGTGTACTGC
>JAYTHN010000382.1:0-9878 GCA_043732505.1 Methylotenera sp. | reverse complement strand
ATTACTTTGCAGATACTCACGTTGCATACTCACTAGCTCAGGGCTGATAACATGCCCAATCACTTGTCCCTTTTTTACCGTTTGACCCATGGTCACTTGCAATTGATTTATCAGCCCTGCGTAAGCACTGCTTACTATACTAATTTGATTCACAGGTAGTACAATTTCCGCAGGATAAAACTGCACCAATGTGATGGTGGCGGCCTGAAGCTAAATAGTTTTGATATTTAAGTTTTTTTGTTGTTGCGGCGTTATTTTGATTAAATCCGCAGCTGTTGCTTGGTTACTCAAAATAACTAGCAAAGTAAGGCTGATAAGCACTTTCATGGTAATTCTCCTACTGCTTGGTTATAACGAGCAATGTTTCAAAGTCGTTGTACCTGTTGATTTTTTAAGGAGCGCTCTGTATTAAAGGTTTGCGTTTGAATTCGCATTAGATCGCTTAAATCAAGTTCGCCTAGTTGAAAGGCTTTATGAGAGATATTCAAATTTTATTGCGCAATGACGTATTGTTTGGTCATTACATCTAGCTGCATGCTACCGACTTCAAGATTATGCTCAGCCTCATGCATGGCTGCCGTGATTAGTATGTTGAGCTGACTTAAATGAACTTGGCTTTCTGCGTAATGCATTTCTGCCGAAGCAGTAAGTTGCGCGTTACGGGATTCTGATTGCAGTGGAATACGTAGTGTTAGCCCGACACTATCGTTGTACCGATTATCGAATGCGCCTCTTAAACTGCGAGCGCCCACTGTGAGTGTCGGATTTTCGCGTGATTCAATGTGGGCTAAGTTTCGTAGCTCATTACTCAAGGCTATTTTCCCATTAGCCTCTAATAGTGCTGGATGTGCCTCGTCTAGATTATTCTTGGCAGATTTTATTTCAGTAAATTCCTGCGGAATTATTTTCAAGCCTGTGAGACTCATTTAGCGAAACTTGGCATGTTGAAACTCGGCTTCAGCATTGATATTTTCAGCCTCTGCCTGCAAAGCTTCGGTTTGTGTGACCAATAAATCTTTCTGCGCTAAATCACCAAGTTGCACTCGCTTTTCAACATCGTTTTGCAATTGAGTTAATGACTCAAGCTTTGATTTTGCAATGTGAGCCAAACTTTGCATAAAATGAATATCCCACAGTGAGTCACGTACCATGCCAGCGAGTTGTAGTTGAATACTTTGTTTATCATTGCTGATATTCAGTTCAGAGGCAGTAGCAATGGCTTCACGCGCTTTACGCTGTCCACTTAACCAAATGGGAATATCTATTCCAAACTCCCATTCAGATTCACTACGGCGACTGGTTAGCTGGTCATTTTGGTTGCGTAATACTAGGCTTGATGCGCTAGGTAAGAAGCTTTTTGCTTGTATTTGCCGTGCTTGAAGCTCAAGCTTTTTTGCACTCAGCAACTGCGTGTTTGGATAATGCGGTAAAGCTTTTTCGACTAAGCGATGTAATGTGAGCGTGCTATCTATCGCTAATTCATCATCATGCGACTTGTTTTCAGCATGCAATAATGGACTAGTAATGATGAAGGCAAGCAACAATACACACTTAAAATAAGATGGTTGATACATAAAAAACTCCAAATTAAATCAATGGTTAACATTAACCAAATTCAAAAGTAAAAAAATGAATGATTTAATTAGAGTGGTGGAGCGCGTGAGGCGGGAAGTCTACATTTGAGAGATTGATGAAAAATTAAGGAAAGCGAAGGACAAAGCGTTGAAGCAGATTGTATTACTGTTGAGAAAAATAAATAAAGTACAACCAATGCAATTGCATCAATCAATAAAGCGGGGTCGATGTCTTGCTTAATACCAGTAGCAACTAATATGCTATGCGCCGAATGGGGAATGCTGGATAAAGAATGATCAGTTTAATCATGCGCAACGTTAGTATTCTCTTCATGCTCTTCACCTACATGAAAACCTAGATGATTTAATGCATTATTGCTATATAAATGGGCTTGAATAGGCTGCAATACTTGCAAAATCGCAAAGCACATTGCCACCATCAGCGTAACCCATTTAGTTTTGTTTACTACAATGAACTCAATTTATCAAACTTTGATTGTTATTACAAACTATCTTTATAAAACGTACTTAGCCTGAAGGGTAGTTATGGCTTTGTATAATTTCGCCAAATTAGCATGTAAGCCGCAGGCAACACAAATAACGATAAGAGTGGCGCAGTGAGCATGCCACCTACCATTGGTGCGGCAATGCGGCTCATGGCTTCTGAACCTGTTCCTGTGCCGATTAAAATAGGGACGAGCCCCGCTAATATTACCGCCACGGTCATTGCTTTTGGCCGTACACGTAAAGCCGCACCTTCAATTAAGGCGGTGTACAAATCTTCTTTAGAGTTCAGTTTGCCTGCAACACGGTAGCGTTCAATGGCATCGTCTAAATACACTAGCATGATAATGCCAAACTCAGCCGCTAAGCCAGATAATGCGATCATGCCGACTCCGCTTGCAATCGAAAAGTGATAGCCTAAGAAGTACAAAAACCATACAGCACCAACCAAAGCGAAGGGCAAACTGCCAAGTATTAAAATGGCAGGCGTAATGCGTTTGAAAGCTAAAAATAGCAAGATAAAAATAATGCCAATGGTCATGGGTACTACATAGCTCAGCCGTTTTGAAGCGCGCTCAAAATACTCAAACTGGCCAGACCAGTTAAGTGAATAACCTGCAGGTAGCTGTAATTCTTTATCCAGTGTTGTTTTAGCCTCTTTGACAAAGCCGCCTAAATCTCGGTTTTGAATATCGACATAGACCCAAACATTAGGCCGAGCGTTTTCACTTTTAATCATTGGTGGACCATCGGTCACCTTAATTGTAGCTACCTCTCCAAGAGGAACCGTTGCACCTTTTTCAGTGATGATTGGTAGTGACTTAAGCTTTTCCACTGAATCGCGTAACTCTCTTGGAAACCTTACATTGATTGGAAAGCGCGCTAAACCATCGATCTTTTCGCCGATATTATCCCCACCAATTGCAGTAGAAACCAACAATTGCACATCATTAATATTCAAGCCGTAACGTGCAATTTTGAGGCGGTCTATTTTTACATCAATATAACGTCCGCCAGTCACTCGCTCAGCGATTACTGAGCCTACACCAGGTACGGTTTTCATAATACGCTCGACTTCTTCTCCTAACCTTTCCAGCGTCGCTAAATCAGCACCACCGATTTTAATACCTACCGGACTTTTAATACCTGTTGAAAGCATATCAATTCTATTACGAATAGGTTGCACCCAAACATTCGCCATGCCTGGTATTTTGAGCCTTGTATCCAGTTCTTTTACCAATTTTTCTGGCGTCATGCCAGCACGCCATTCATCACGTGGTTTGAATTGAATTGTAGTTTCTAGCATCTCTAGTGGCGCAGGGTCAGTGGCTGTTTCTGCTCGACCTGATTTTCCGAAAACCGACTTTACCTCTGGCACTGTTTTAATGAGTCTATCGCTTAATTGCAAAATTTCGGATGCTTTAGAAACAGATAAACCGGGCAAAGCTGTGGGCATATAAAGCAAATCACCTTCATCCAAAGGTGGCATAAATTCACTACCAAGTTTGCTTAATGGATAAAGTGTAATTAATACTAAAATTAAAGCTACTCCCAATGTAACTTTTGGATAATGCAGTACTTTGCTGAGTAACGGCTTGTAGATTGCAATTAGCCAACGGTTAAGAGGGTTATCATGCTCAGGCCGAATATGTCCGCGAATGAATATAGTCATCAACACGGGAATCAACGTGACCGACAGGCCTGCCGCAGCTGCCATGGCATAAGTTTTTGTAAAAGCTAAAGGTGCAAATAATTTGCCTTCTTGCGCTTCTAAGGTAAAAACAGGTATGAACGATAAAGTGATAATCAGCAAAGAAAAGAATAGTGCTGGGCCAACCTCACTTGCTGCATCAATAATCACTTTTACACGTTGGCTATTGTTGGGCTCACCATATTTTTTTTTGTAACTTTCAAGCTGTCGATGCGCATTTTCAATCATCACAATAGCTGCATCTACCATAGCGCCGATGGCAATTGCTATGCCACCCAGCGACATGATGTTGGCATTGACACCTTGGTAGTACATGACAATGAAACTGACTAACACACCTACGGGTAAAGCTACAATAGCTACTAATGCAGATCTAAAGTGCCATAAGAACACTGCGCATACCAGTGCGACGACAATAAATTCTTCAATCAATTTATGCGTTAGGTTGTCGACGGCACGTTTGATTAATTTAGATCTATCGTAAGTAGTAACAATCTCAACACCTTCGGGTAGACTCTTTTTAAGAATAGCAAGCTTGGCCTTGACCGCATCAATGGCTTCTAAAGCGTTTTGCCCTGCACGCATCACAATCACCCCACCGGTCACTTCACCTTCACCATTTAATTCGGCCACGCCACGGCGCAACTCTGGACCTATCTGTATTCGTGCTACATCAGATAATAAAATCGGCGTACCAGTCTCACTTACGCTTAATGGAATATTGCGGAAATCATCTAGAGATTCCAAATAGCCGTGCGCCCGCACCATGTATTCTGCTTCTGCAGTTTCTATTACTGAGCCACCTGTTTCTTGGTTAGCCGATTGAATTGCTGATACAACTTTTGAGAGTGGAATACGATAATTGCGTAATTTATCTGGATCTACTTGAACCTGATATTGGCGCACCATGCCACCTAATGTCGCTACTTCAGCCACACCAGGAATAGTCTTGAGCTCAAATTTAAGGAACCAATCTTGCAGTGCACGCAGTTCACCCAAATCATGCTTACCGCTCTTATCAACTAATGCATATTCATACACCCAACCCACACCCGTTGCATCTGGCCCTAAGCTAGGGTTTGCAACTTTAGGTAGTTTTGAGGATATTTGACTTAAATATTCCAGTACACGAGAACGTGCCCAATATTGGTCTGTACCATCGTTAAAAAGAATATAAACAAAAGAGTCACCAAAAAATGAATAACCACGCACAGTTTTCACACCAGGCACGGAAAGCATGGTGGTGGTCAGCGGATAGGTCAGTTGATTTTCAACAATCTGAGGCGCTTGACCAGCCCATTGCGTACGTATGATGACTTGCGTGTCAGATAAGTCAGGAATCGCATCTAGTGGCGTCCTAAGCATCGCAAATATTCCCCAAGCGACTACCATTAAGGTTGCCAAAAGCACTAATAAACGATTGTTAGCTGACCAGCAGATGAGTTGAGCAATCATGGTCTTGCTCCGCTCATATCACCTTGTATCGCTTGTGCTTTTTCAACATGCTCAATCATGTATTGATTGGGTATATCGGCTTTTTCTGGTGCCACCGCTTTTAAACCAAAGGTAACTGAATCCCCTATTTTTAACATATTTAGCTGTTTGCTATCTTTAACTTTAAAGCCCATGGTCATTGCTGGCCAAGCCAATGCCGCAATCGGCTCGTGACACAGTATAACCTTGCCTGATTTCGTATCAATTTCAACCACTTTCCCACGACCTTGGGGCATTTTATCTAGTGATGTTGCCTGATCATTTATTGGCTTACTGGCCATTTCATGCATATTGTGATTCATAGTCTTGTCTTGCTGAGATAATCTAGCCAATACGCCCGATAATGAAGCTTCAGAGTCAATTAAAAACTGGCCTGAAGCGACTACTTCTTCACCTTCGGTTAAGCCTTTTAAAATTTCAGTGCGATTATTATGCTCTTGGCCTGTCTCAATTTCTGCAGGATGATATCCATTGGCTTCTTTCACAATGACGATTTTACGTTTGCCTGTTGCTATGATACTTTCACTAGAAACAGATAATGCCTCATGTGTTTGCCCTGTAAATAAGATATTGGCGTACATGCCAGGCCTTAAATGGTTTTCTTTGTTAGGTAATTCAATTCGCACTTGCAAGGTTCTCGAACTATCATTTAACATCGGGTAGAGATAACCAACTTTACCCTTAAACACTTCATTAGGCAGGCTCTGCAATTGCACCTCAGCAGCCAAGCCTAGTTTTAATCTAGCGGCATCGCGTTCTGGTATTTCTGCAATGACCCAAACTTGTGATAAATCAGAAATCTGCATAAGCGCATTACCTACCATAATTTGTCCGCCTTCACGAACCCCTAACTCCGTAAGCACGCCAGAAGCTGGCGCATAAATGCCAAATCTTGGGCTAACTTTACCAGTTATACTGATTGCGGCAATTTCGTTCTCTGACATGCCTAATAGTCTTAATCGATTGCGTGAGGCTAGCTGCAAGGTGTTATCAGCATCAATATTTTTCAAAGTAAGTAGTACCAAATATTCTTGTTGAGTTGCCAGTATTTCAGGCGCATAGATTTCAGCGATTTTTTGACCTTTAACGACAGGATCTCCCACTGCACGAACGGATAAGCGCTCAACAAAACCAGGTATACGTGTTTGCACTGCATAAAAACGTCGCTCGTCTGGCGCAATGCGGCCCACAGCAGATAATGATTCACCAAAACTTTTAGTTTCAACTTTCTCAAGTCGAATGCCTAAATTTTGAGCAGTTTGCGAAGAGATTTCAACGCCAGCGTCTTCAGTATTAGAATTTTGTACATTACTGGAGCCTGAGTTCGCATATTTTGGTTCTAGCTGCATATCCATAAATGGTGATTTACCTGGTTTATCAAACTTCTGCGCTGGCACCATTGGGTCGTACCAGTATTTAACAGTTTTACCGCTTCCGTCTTGAACCACGCCATTTGCAATAGATTGACTTGGCATTGTTCTTGACATGCTTGCTAAAGAGGGCTGATTACTTTTTTGTCCAAAAAACCAACTTAATCCTGCAAACAAGGCAAGCAATACGGCGATGGTTAATAAATGAAGTCGTTTCATTTTTATTCCTTAAATAAAATGTCGCGCTAACTATTCTGCATGTCGCGGTACTAACTTCATGTCCATAAAAGGAGATTTGCCTGATTTATTAAAATGTCTACCTTCTACCATCGGGTCCTCCCAAAAAAGTACCTTTTTACCGCTACTATCTTGCTCTACATTTACTCCACTGATATCGTCCACATTTATTTCATTCGGCAACATTTCAGCCACCTTATTCTGAGTCGGAGCCTCAGACTTCATGTGTGCTTCAGATGTTACAGCGCTGTCCTTTTTTTCAGCACTATCTTGTTTAGAACAGGCATTTGCAATGGCTAAAACTATTGAGATAATTACAATTTTGGTTATTAAATATGGTGTCGCTTTCATGGTAAGTTCCTTTTAATTTGAGTTGAATAATTGTGGGTCGTTGAGTAAGTACCCAACTTTTATTGCAGCACGCTGACGATCTGTGAGAATAGACCAATGGTCTAACTCAATTTCAATCACGTCTCGGCGCGCCTGCCAAACGTCGCTTAGCGATTTTTTTCCAACTGTATAACCAGCTTTGGCAAGGCTTAAGCGTGCATTTGCATTAGGAATAAGGCTGATAAGATGCACATTTTCACGTGCCTCTGCTGCTTCAGCATCGGCTTGAGCCTCTTCTAACTCAGCCGATAATTCACGTCTTTTATCTTCAGTGAGTTTTTTTGCTTTTTCAACCAATACGAGCTTCTCAGCCATACGTCGGTCTTGTCGATTCTCTTTGTCCATTTGTAAATCTATAGATACTTGAAAACTCAACATATCGCTACGGTCAGCAAAACGCTTGCCATAGCCTACTTCCCAACCCCAGTTACGTTGTAGGTCTGCTTGTGCTCTATCCAAATCTAATTGAGCCACTTTTTCAGTCTGATGTGCATTTTGTAATAAGGGATGTTTTTCAATTTCTGCATAAATTGTTTCTTTGTTTAAGCTATTGCCAGTAATCATCATAGGTAAATCAGCGGATATCGGACGTGCAGCAGTAGCGCCTATCCAGCGCGCCAGCGTGGCACGTGCTTTGCGCTCATCACGTTGGGCAAAGATACGCTTTTCATTCGTCATTGAAACTTCAGTGTCTACTGCTAACACATCGCTTGACTTTGTAGCGCCTGCGCTAATACTTGCGGCTAATACTTTTCGCTCCGCACTCATTTCGCTGGAAATTTGCTGATATAACTCAGATTTGCGTTCTGCTTCAAATACATCTAACCACGCTAAAGCCACATCACGTGCGATAGTTCTAGCCGTGGCGATTTGCTCTGCATGAAATTGGTCCGCTTGTGCTTCCATTCTGTTAGAAGCAATTACGCGTTTTTGTAACGGGACGACTTCTTGTGAATATCCAATATTCACCATAGTCTGATCATCGCGGTCGTAACGTAGTGCGTCGCTGGTCGTGACAGGCAAGTTGATTAGACCAAATTTCACTTTAGGATCTGGTAATTGCCCTTCTGCAATCGCAGCATGACGTGATGAAGTTTCCGCATCATCGAGCGATTGCAGTAAAGGTTGGTTTTGTGTCGCCAATTGAATGGCTTCGGCTAAGGTTAACGGTTTTGCTGCATAGGCTGGAAATATGCAGAGTAGCCAGCCTGCTAGCAGACAACACCATATTGGCTTTAATGCCAACGACATAGTATTCATTTTAAAATGCTCCTAAAAACTTAAATATGATTAACTAGGGCGTAATTTCGCCCTAGTATTGTCAATTCAAGCAGGAGGCTTTAGCGGTGGGGATAAATCTACAGATTTTTCGGTTGAATCGAAACTTAGAAATGAAACTGCGCTTGCGGTCACCAACACATGCTTAACGTTCGTATTATTTGGTGTTGCCTGTGCAAAATGACAACCAGCACCCATAGGACAGGTTTGATGTGATGCGTCAGATTTATCATGGTGACTGTCACTATGATGATTATTTGCAACATCTTTACTAATTAAATTTTCATGACAATGCATCATTGTTGACATGTCGGCATCATTGCCGTTGGAGATGGTAGACATTACAGTTTTAGATGCGCAAGTTGCCGCACAATTAGCCGCAAGCACAGGGCTGATTGCTAATGTCATCATCAAAAAAAATGTGAGTATGCGAATGTATTTCATGCTATACGGACATTAACAGTAATAAAAAGTTTATTCAACCAGATAAAATGCTATTACTTACGTTCAGGGACAATATCTCTACGTATATTGCCCTTGTAAAGCTGACGGGGTCTGCCGATTTTATGCTCTTCATCTGAAATCATCTCAGACCATTGCGCAATCCAACCTGCGGTTCTGGCTAAGGCAAAAATTGCGGTAAACATTGAGTTAGGAATACCCATGGCTCGCATGACGATACCGCTGTAGAAATCAACATTTGGATATAGTTGACGTGATACAAAATACTCATCTTCTAAAGCGATTTTCTCAAGCTCCATAGCCAGCTTAAACATAGGGTCATCATGAAGGCCAAGCTCATCAAGCACTTCATGGCAGGTGGAGCGCATAATTTTTGCACGTGGATCCATATTGCGATATACGCGGTGACCAAAACCCATTAAACGGAAACTGTCTGTTTTGTCTTTTGCGCGCTTAATAAACTCGCCAATACGTGACACATCGCCAATTTCTTCTAGCATAATCAGTGTCGCTTCGTTAGCACCACCGTGCGCTGGTCCCCAAAGTGAGGCAATACCTGCTGAAATACACGCATATGGATTAGCGCCGCTTGAACCAACCAAGCGTACTGTGCTTGTTGAGGCATTTTGCTCATGGTCAGCATGTAAAATTAAAATACGCTCAAATGCTTTGGCGAGCACAGGATTAGGGGTGTATTTTTCGCAAGGCGTTGCAAACATCATATGCATGAAATTTTCAGAATAATTCAGATTATTTTGCGGGTACATAAACGGATGGCCGAGATTATATTTATAGCTCCAAGCCGCAATGGTAGGTACTTTTGCTAGTAAACGATGCGCAGATATTTCACGGTGCTTT
>JAYTHN010000381.1:0-3011 GCA_043732505.1 Methylotenera sp. | reverse complement strand
CTGGTACGGAGGGTGCTACTTTGCGAATATATTTGGAAGCGTTTGAACCAGATAGTACAAAACATCACTTAGATGCACAAGTCGCTTTGGCAAAAATGATTAATATTGCCCTACAAATATCACAATTAAAAGAGAGAACAGGTAGGCTAGCACCAACGGTTATTACTTGATTTAAATTAATTGATAAATGCTGCTAAGCAGACTCAAATAATAAAGCCAGCAAATTGCTGGCCTTATTATTTAATAACGAGTGAGTATTTATTTACTAGTCAGGCCTTTTGCGCCCTTTGTTGAGCGGTGATTTCACCAGTGCCAGCGGTATCCATTCTTGCGAAAACAGCATCATGGAAAGCCATGAATTCTTATTTAGTTACTGTATGGTCACCATCTTTATCCATCATGCCCATCATTTTTATGGAGCACAACTCATGGCTTTAATCCCCTGTTGTCAAATCTAATTTTGATTTACTTGAAGGACCTGCTCACTCTTTGGCGTCTACACTGCCATCTTTGTTAGTGTCTAGCTCGTCAAAAAGTTTACCGTAATATGTGTCATATTCTGTTTTAGTTACTTTATGGTAGCCATCAGCATCGATCATTTCATCATGGCCATTTTGTGCATTTGAGTTGCATAGCCACCTGTGGTTAACATTGGTTCTGCTGAAAAAGCAGGCGCTGATAATACTGCTGTTATTAATAATGTTGCTGCAATTAATAAAAAACTTCTAAGTTGAAAATTCATGATAATTTCTGGGTTAAATTATATAAAAAACATACCTAATAAAAAGAAATGTACTTGCAAACCTTAGTCTGTGAACAACTCCAATTACTTACATTTATTTTCATCAAGAAATCAATTCGTCATTTATTATTAATATAATCAATGATATATGATATGAATTTTATATAAAGCTGATGTAGTCTTCCATTATTGTTTCGTTAGCATAATCCTGAAGCTAATCATCTACTTGCTTAATAGTCATTTGGCCTTTGTAAAGCCGAACATCCATTCGACCTAAAAATGACATGCCGAGCAACACGTCACCATCTAGGCCAGGCGCTATCATCGCCGCTACGTCATTTGCCTCAACGCCACCTACTTTGACTGAGTTGAGGCGCACCATATAGCCAATACTATCGCCATTAGCCGTATTGGTGCGTATTGCATTAATACTTTTTAGATTAAGTTTATCGGCAACGCCTTGTGAAATCGCCACACCTGTGGCGCCAGTATCGATTAATACTTCTATTTTTTTTCCATTAATCATGGCTTCAGCACGGTAATGACCATCAAGGCCACGTTTTAAAACTACCGTTCTAGCCTCACCTAATCGATTAATTTTGTTAGGGTTTTGAATGTTGTCAGCCAAATAATAGATAAGGCCAGCGAGAAAAAGCCAAATAATAGCGACGATTAAGGTATTTCGTGACATAAGTAATAGCATTTGAATAAACTTGCTATTAAGGTTGTTCTGTTTTGGCTAAATTGCAATAGCTTATCGCTTAGCAATAGCAGGCTTAGAGGTTAATATATTTAAAGGCAATCGCAACGATTGCGAATTAAGTTAGGTGATGTGGCAGCTTATCAAAACCTAGCAATATCTAAAACCATTCACTGGTATCTGCTTTAAGGTTTAGCTTGTTATTGGCATTCATTTTGCTCAGTCAATGTGGTAATTAATCACTGCATCTGCCAATGCGAGCATCCTAGCGTCTACTTCTAGCCAAAATGCTAACTATAAAAGTACCAAAGCCATGTCATAGAGAGTGTGCTACGCCGCCAATATTTCCGTAGTCGCCTTTGTTGCGATACATCCATGAAAAAGCCTGCAACGGAAAGTCACAGACAAAATGCTTCAAAAACAGCCATACTAAAGCTTCAAACATTGCGTTGCCTTGGCGTTAGATACGTTAGGTATGTTACGTTAACTTACTCAGCTTCTTCAATCCAAGCCAGTTGAATCGCCTCTAAAATTTTCTCACCACATTTATCAGGCGTGTCGCTAAAACCCTCTAAATCTAACACCCACTGCATTAAATCTGTAAAGCGTATTGTTTTTGGATCAATCTCAGGGTATTGATCATAAAGCGTTTCCGCGATGGTTAAAGTGTCAGTCCATTTCATGCTATTGATTCCTAGCGCTATACAATCAATTGATTATAGCGCGACTAGCGGCGCATGGCTTAAACTAACCATAAGAAAGTCGTCTCTTTAAAAACGGCATAAATTACAAAAAATGGCATAAACTTTGGTAAAAAAATACCCACAACACTTGTGATGGCGTTGTGGGTCAAGGGGCGTGATTTTGGAGATATACGCTACATTACTATTTGCAAAGCGCATGCCAATTTAAATTATTATTTAATTCATATACTTATAGCTAACATAACGTTATTGCTAGTGAAAATTAACTAATACAACCACCTAATTGGTTGTATTCAACCACCAATTATTCTGATGCAACATTCACTGCTTGCAACTTGACTTTAATCTTCATGTCACAGCGTGGTAAAATAAAAAGCTGTAAAATTTTAACTGCCTATAATTAGCTTTACGTAATAAAGTAATTTAATTCATCCTAATTTAAGTCTTTGGAAAAACTAATCACCATGTCAGTCGCATCGAATAAAGTACCATTTAATTACGCTAATACCTTGAACCAAGTTGACCCAACTTTGTGGGGGATGATGGAGCAAGAAGTTGTGCGTCAGCATGACCATATTGAACTCATTGCTTCTGAAAATTATACTAGTCCAGCAGTCATGCAGGCGCAAGGTTCTCAGCTCACTAATAAATACGCTGAAGGTTATCCAGGCAAGCGTTTTTATGGCGGCTGTGAATTTGTAGACCAGGTAGAGCAATTAGCGATTGACCGACTAAAGGCGTTGTATGGTGCAGAATACGCAAACGTTCAGCCACATTCTGGCTCACAGGCGAATCAAGCAGTGTATTTCTCTATCTTAAAACCAGGTGATACCGTCATGGGTATGAATCTTGGTCATGGCGGCCA
>JAYTHN010000380.1:0-3018 GCA_043732505.1 Methylotenera sp. | reverse complement strand
AATTTGGGCTTTTTGCTCGCGATTCATTCCACCAGCGAGTTTGATATTGATGTAGGGCATATAAATCTCCTTAATTCAATGATAAATGCATTAAATGCTGACTTGTTTATCTATTTGGGACGCAAGCGAGAAAGTTACTAATCGACTGGCAAACCCTGCTAAGGCTATCACCCCAAGGAGTCACGAGTTGGCATGTAACTCCTGCTGAAGAATCAGAACATACTTCTATAGCCTGTGGTGGTGGGCGTCTTCCGCCACGTTTGTTCGGTGGGCTGTCTTCCTGTCGAGGCGGCTTTGCTGTACCTTGATTTATGGAAGGACGATTTACGGGAGGACTTTGATTTGCGGAAGATTTTTTTTGCTGTTGAGGTCGATTTTGTTGAGGCTCTACTGTTTTATTATGTGTAGAGTTGCCTTTATAACAACCTAATGTATACGGATATTCTCTGGTCAGAACATGATGGTACATTTCAACTTTTTTGCCTTCCCACAACATAGCACTTACATGGCCATGGCATTCATCAAGATCTCGATTGTTAATTTCCGTACCATTTTCATCGCACATACTATAAATACCGAATCCATCCATTGCATAACCAAGCAAATTATTGATTTCTGTTGAACCAACAATACAAGCGCTTGGCCCATGATAATGATATTGCCCTTTACCCATAGGGTGCCCATTACGGCTATCTTGAACCTCATGCGCCACTGCATCTCGACCAGCAGCATCCAAGGCGTTAAATAACGGCACACCGTTTAAAAATACACCTATCATGCCCATAAAAAGGCACTGTGGCTCTAATGCTAATGCTGGAAATAAGGGGAGTGTCAATAACATCTTTTGTGGAGTAATTCTGTTTGGATTACGATCAATCAAATATGCAGGATCACTTTGCTGTGTTGGAAAAATACCCGTTTTATGATTGGTAGGGAGTGCATTACCTATAAGGTTTCTTTGTCCATTAGTACTATTCACTGTAAAAGAAGTCACAAGCCAAGCGACATAACCTTAAACTGAGATTTTTTTGACTGGTTCCAAGTTATCCCGTTTATCCAATTACCATCATGCTGAGCGCCTCCACCACGGAATGAAGTTGTACATGAGTAAACGTAACCGCGCCTTGGTGAAGCGCTTACTTTACCATCGCCTAGGGGTAGTGCGTGTGAATCAAGAACGTAATGCTTGCCTTGAACAGTATCTTCATGCGCCACTCCATGGCTACTAAATAAAATTGTAGCGCTAAAAAATAGTAAAACCTTAGTGGCTTTAATCATCAAACGGCCTTGTAAATAGTGCTGCACAGAGCTTCCTTTATATTGGGAGTAAGTGTATAAATTATTTTTAGTACCAATTTTTACCACTCAAATATTAAGCTAATAACTAAAATCTACTTTTAATCGAGATAATTTGTAATTGTTTTTTGAATAAACGGTTAATTCAAATGATCATGTCCTTCATACTGATTTTTAATCTTACTCTCATGCAGATCTTCTTCAATATCATATTCATGCGGCAGCGCCTTGTTATGTTGCAAAGTTTCCCAAATGTCACGGGCAAGCTTAATGGTTGGCACTAATATCAAAAGAGCAATTAATATCGATAAAATTGGATCTATCGGCGTCCAGTTTGTAAAATAAATGACGACACCGGCAATAATCGCGGTAGAAGAACCAGCTAAATCTCCCAAAACATGTAAAAATGCAGCACGGCTATTTAAATCGTCCCCATGATGATGTGATTGATTATGTAATTGCTTGGCAACAATTAGATTAACCACAAAACCAATGCTCGCAAGCAAAATTACGCCAAGGCCTTGTACTGGCTGTGGCTGTTTGAATCTTGCAATCGCCTCCATCATTACATAAACACTCACGCATAGCATGGTAATTAGATTAATAATTGAAACTGTAAGTTCAGCATAACTGACGCCTGATGTGTGCTTGGCAGCATTTGGTTTTTTAGCCAATGTGCCTGCAAGCCAAGCTAAACCTAATGCTGCAACATCTGAAAACATATGGCCTGCATCACTAAATAATGCTAAAGACCCCGTCCACCAACCGCCTATCGCCTCAACGATTGCAAAAATTAAAATCAATAAAAACGGAATTAGATAATGATTATGTTCTGCATTTTTTTCATCATGCGCATGTGTTGCCATAGCTTATATTGACTTTGTCATTAATTTTAATGTCTTATTTTAACTTGTGTTTCAGAAGATGCGCCTTATAATTTTCATTAATGAACTTACAGAAACGAATGAGACTCAGTTATTATATTAAGTAACCTTAAAAGGATTGAATAATGAAACTTAAACTATTTGCTGCATTGCCTCTCATTTTAATAAGTAGCGCTGTTTACGCTGGGGAACAAACGGTTGTGATTCATTCAATCAACGAGTCAGGCATTAGTAGTGCTATTGGCAATATACACTTATCCGATAGCGATAACGGCTTGGTATTAATACCGAGCCTTAAGGGTTTGAGCGCTGGGTTGCACGGCATCCATATTCATACAAACCCAAGTTGCGATGCCGCAATGAAAGATGGCAAATCTGTGGCTGGTTTAGCCGCTGGCGGGCATTATGATCCAAACAACTCAAACAAACATGAAGGCCCAGCCGGCGCAGGACACAACGGTGACTTGCCTGCATTATTAGTAAATGCTGATGAAGAAGCGAATACTGCGATCACAGCACCTCGTTTAAAAGTGGCCGATATTATAAATCGCGCGATTATTATTCATGAAGGTGGCGATAATTATAGCGATACTCCCAAACCGCTAGGTGGCGGCGCTGGTCGCATTGCATGCGGTATAATCAAGTAAGTTATCAAGTTAAATTTTGTACAGTTTAATTCCATTAAGTTAAAGTATTGAATGCTCAGTTATCGTCATGCCTTTCACGCAGGTAATCATGCTGATGTGCTTAAACATTATGTATTGGGCCTAGTGCTTAAACATGCTAAACAAAAAGACAAACCTTTTTGGTATATCGACACCCATGCAGGCGCAGGCAT
>JAYTHN010000379.1:0-3018 GCA_043732505.1 Methylotenera sp. | reverse complement strand
ATCAGCAACATTTAGTCAATACCATAGGGACTTAAAATGCAATTCCAGCTCTCAAAACGCGCGCTACTTTCTTCAATGATTACAGTTTTAATGCCTTTATCAGCGTACGCGGAAAACTCTGACCTCGAGTCACGTATCCAGCAACTAGAGAAAATGATTCAAAACATGCAACAGCAACGTGCAGAACAAGACAAGTAGTTTGAAATATTAACTAAAGAACTTGCGGGAATTGAAAATCAAGTCAGCCAATCAAAAATTACTAAGACTGAGGAAAAAAGGGAGCATTAAAGGCTCGCCAGTGTACGGTAGCTTCAAAGATGGCTTGGTGTTTGATGATGGAACAGGAAACTGGGAAATGCAGTTAAATGGGCGCATACAAACGGATTATGGGTCTTTTCAGCCTAATGACTGGAAAAATGATACGTTCAGTATTCGTCGTGCTAGGTTTGGCGGCACGTTTTCTTTCTTAAAAGACTTTGCTGTTCGGGTTGAAGGTGAATACGCTAACGATAATACAGGCGCTAAAGGTACGAGTGCATTGACATATGGCTATTTAGACTTTACCCGCTGGTCCGCAGCCAAAATTCGGGTTGGTCAATTTAAGCCATTTTTTGGTTTAGAAAGGCCATAAAGTACCAATTTTACTGACTTTACAGAACTCTCTTTGGCCACGAATAACGTAGCTATGTTTACTTCAACCTACGACCGTGGCGTGATGGTGTTTGGTGACCCATTACCTTGGTTAAATTACAATGCTTACATTGTGAATGGTAGTGGACAAAACAATGATGCCGTAAAAGATAGTAAAGATATTGGCGGCAGAGTGAATGCCAATTTAGCCAATTTTATTGACAATAAAAATGTGGTAGTACATATTGGCGCATCTGCTAGTGAAGGCAGTATTGGATTCTCCACTGCAGCAGTTAATAGCCTTACACAGGTCACTGAAGGTAGTGTCGTGCAGTTTTTCAATGTAGCAAATGTTAACTCAACTACTACAGGCGCCACGGTTACACCATCAAGATTCAGCTCTGATAGAGATCGTTGGGGTCTAGAAACTGCGCTAGCTTATGGTCCAGTAAAGTTTCAAGCTGAATATATTGATACCAGTTTTGAGGGTAAGCGTGGTCCAGACCCTGTAATCACTAGATTTGATAATGATATTAAAGCCTGGTACGCAGATATAAACTGGCTGGTGACTGGCGAGTCCTATGCAGAGAGCTATAAAAGTGGCGTATTCGGCAGATTAAAACCTAAAAATAATTTTGATAGTAAAGATGGTTGGGGTGCGTTTGAACTAGGGTTACGCTACAGCAAATTTGATGCCTCTGACTTTAAAAGCGCTACTACCAGCTCCAACTGCCACTACGTCATTTACCAGTGAAGCTGATGCACGGACTGCTGGCGGAAAATGGTTACTTAATACTAATGCACGTTTAATGCTGAACTGTATTCATACTAAATTTGATACTGACATCTGTGTAAATGACAAATTAGATGATGCGGAAGATGCAGTAATATTAAGAGCGCAATACGACTTTTAATAAAATTTAAATAATATAAATTTAAAAATGAATAGTGATTGCTCTAAAGATTAATAAGGATAAAAAATGATTAAAAATATCGTTACATGGCTATTGAGCCTGCTTATTTTAAGTATAGGCTTTACTGCAAATGCAGATGAAAAAATCACCATATTTGCAGCGGCTAGTTTAACTAATGCATTAACTGACATTGATGCTCAGTATGAAAAAGAAAAGTCTACAAAAATAGTACATTCTTTTGCGGCGTCTTCAACCTTAGCAAAACAAATAGAAAATGGTGCGCCAGCAGATATTTTTATTTCTGCTGATACTAAATGGATGAATTATTTACAAGATAAAAAACTCATCGATACCAATTCACGCAAAGAATTTTTGGGTAATAAGTTAGTGTTGATTGCACCAAAAGGACGTGGTTTCAATGTAAAGCTGGATAAGTCATTTGACTTTTCAAAATCTTTTGATGGCCGTTTGTGTACAGGTGGTATTGACTCAGTACCAGCAGGTATTTATGCAAAACAATCGCTAACTTACCTAAACTGGTGGGATTCTGTTAAAGCTAGAATCGTTGGTGCGCAGGATATACGGGGCGCGCTTGCTTTTGTTGAGCGTGGCGAATGTGCGGCTGGCATAGTTTACGAGACAGATGCGAAAGTCTCGAGTAAAGTAGATGTTGTGGCAACATTTCCTGAAGAAAGTCATAAACCTATTGTTTACCCAGTCGCATTTGTGACTAATGCTAAGAACATGAATATAGACTATTTTAATTACTTGCAATCTCCTGTAGCGTTAGATGTATTCAAAAAATATGGTTTTAACATTATTAGTAAACCTTAATTTACTAAGCCTAAACACTTAGTCACTTAATGGCTTAATATTAACAACCTAAAAAATTAGTGACAAATTCTATTTTCACGCTTAGCTCTCCAGAAATTGCCGCACTGCTACTTTCAGCTAAGGTAGCAGTCTTTTGTACGCTCAATATTTGCATTCCTGGCGTGGCCGTTGCATGGCTATTGGCAAAAAAATCATTTATAGGCAAATCTTTGTTAGATGGCCTAGTGCATTTACCCTTAGTATTGCCACCAGTAATACCAGGCTTTCTTTTGCTTCTGCTTCTGGGTAATCAAGGTTTAATTGGAAAATGGTTGAATACCACTTTTGGAATATCAATCGCTTTTACATGGGTAGGCGCAGTCATCGCTTCAGCTGTAATGGGTTTTCCACTCATGGTACGTTCCGCTCGGTTAGCTATCAGTCAAGTAGATAGCGGTTTAGAGGCAGCAGCGCAATCTTTAGGAGCACGTCCACTCAGAGTATTTTTTACAGTGACATTACCGTTAGCGATGCCTGGAATCGTCACTGGGTTGATTCTAGCTTTTAGTCGAAGTTTAGGTGAGTTTGGCGCTACCATTACATTTGTAGGCAATATTGAGGGTGAAACACGTACACTGCCCTTAGCTATTTTTACTTATAC
>JAYTHN010000378.1:0-9954 GCA_043732505.1 Methylotenera sp. | reverse complement strand
CATCAAAGCTAAGTTCACCGTAATCTTGCATATCACGGCCATGTTAAGCGCCAGTTTTTTTCCGTGGTTTGCTGTATTTATTTACAGTTTCGTTGCTTTAATATGGATAGCCCCCGACAAACGTATTGAAGTTTTATTCGCTGAATAGCTTAATATGCATCAATTTAATTGCAAGTTAATAAACTCAAGTTAATTAATTTAATAACATTTAAAGGAATCTAGTGGAAATTCAATATTCAAAACGCATCAAACTGATGCATGCACTGTGTTTGGCAGATACGCTTCGCGATGACGAAGCGAAACCAAATACTAATCTTAATCAATATGACGCGCTTGCGGCGGCTGATTATTTAAGTTGTTATATTACGTTTAAAGCAATTAAGGTCGCAGAACGTTCACCTTTAGCGGAACGTACCGAAAAGTTTGATATGTTAAGTGTATATCAGGCCTACGCACTATTAGCTTATGCTTTTTTAACTATTCCATTAAGACAAGAAGGTATTTCACCTAATCTACAAGCTGCACAAATAACGATATCAAAAACCTTATTTTATGGGTTACCAGACGCTGAATTAATGGAAATTATTGAATCTGGCTTTTATAAGTTTCAATTGATCGGTGATGCAGAAGTAGAACATTGGATGGAGTTTAGAGAAAATCTTGATAAACTAATAGTGGCCTTTGTGATTGCGGGAACTGATGATGAAAGCCCGCATGAAAAAGAAGAAATATTACCTTTGTTTGGCCAGTTGCTCAGCCAGCTTTGCGAGGCATTTGAGAGCGAATAGTAAGGCCATAATGCATAATTTAATCCTTAATTATCTTCATCTATATAGCATTGCGTATTTATAGAGTCTTGTTCTTTATTTATTAAATGAGAACAATTATTATTATCAATATTAATTACTTTGAATATGGGTTGATAATAAAATGGGATTTATAGTTAGTTTAAAAAGTGTTTTCAGATATTTTTTGGTGGTGTTTTTGTTAAGTATGACAACCTTAAACGCACATGCGGGTGAAGGTAATTTTGGTTGGGTATACATACTAGATATCCAACCAAAAGGAAAGTTTGAGTTTGAGCAACGTGTAGATCAAACTGATGGTCAAGCAACAGGTAACTATGAATTAACCTTATTTCACTCAGATATAGAGTATGGACTTACTGTTGCAATTCAAATTGCAGGTTATCTAAACTCTACTAGAATACGCGCCAGCAAAAACTACATCAATCTAGATGTTTGTACTAATGGAATTCCATGTACTGCAGGGTTTGGAGTTTCATCTGAATATAATGATGGTGGTGATAGCTTTAAAAGATGTGATGCAATCGATGGTTTTTCTGCTGAAGCCATTTGGTGCATCCTTAACCCACTTACTTCGCCAGTAGGGGTTGGTCTTTAATAGAGCCTACAGTAAGTAAGTTGCAGGATAGCTTGGAAGCTAAATTAATTTTACAATCGAATTTTTTGGATGATAAATTAATATTCGCTGGAAACCTAAGCTATGAAGCTGAAAAAGAGCATTACACGCCAGGTGATGAAAACATTATTCGCCAATCACACGTTGATTTAATGTATGGCGTAAGTTATCGATTTGCAAATAATCTGTCTGCAGGTTTAGAAGGACGTTTGCATAATGATTTTTATGGCTACCATTTAGATGAACATATTCAGTTCGCCAGCTTTATCTGACCTAACATTCACTATGCGGCTAAAGATTTTTGGGTAACTGGTGCTTGGCGTTATCAAACCCATGGTTTATGTAAAGGTGCAGGTATAGGCGATTGTAATGACGTGACTGGAAAAGTTTCAGATGATCATGGTAGAAATCAGTTCATTGTAAAAGTGGGCATACCTTTTTAATTAATACTGAGTTAATTAGTTAGTGCTGACTTAGCAAAACCTCAGTTGTGGTAAACATCATTCACCACAATTGAATCGCATAGAATGGTAATTTAGATTAAGCGTTGAATCAGAGGGTTCTCTGACGTACTTATAAGGCTTGTTTTGCTAGGCTCACCATGATTACCTTCATCGTGATTAAAGCCGTGTTCAGGCCCATGCATTTTAGCCTCACGTGCTTTCACACGTTCCTCTGGCGTCAATATTGCAAAAATCTTTGCATCATTTCGCGCTCGTGTCACAATGTACTTTTTCTCTAAGGCTGCCATTTTATTGGCAATTTGTTGTACTTTTGCTTCATCAAATTTATCTGCTTGAGAAGCTGCACGCAAGTCATCCATTAATTGCATACGTTGTTTATGCTCGTCACGCATTGCTGGTATTTGTGGATAGGTTAAAGCAAATATTTGTTCATCCTGCGCAGGGGTGAGTTGTAAACCTTGTAAATAAGGTGGCATGCCTGGTTTTGTCATGTCATGATTTCACATGTCATGACGCATTTTGTTGCCTTTTTCACAATGTGCACGATTGTCCATATCACGGTCTTTAGCGTTCGGGCCGTCATCTTGTGCAATTGCCATTGATGCAAGTGGTAGCGATATAACCAATAATGAAGTTGCAAATATTTGCTTCAATGAAAACTTCTCAATTGTTTTTGAGGTTACATTTTTTGAAATCGGGTTCATGATATTCCTTTATTAAAATCTACTTGATTTAAGAACATTTTCTCAAATACATGTTGTTTAAATTAACCTGATTATCGGGGCTAATTCATTTATAACATTTATTTAAGATGTGTTCATTTTGCAATTACGCCATGTAAAACGCTGTTAAGTGTGTGTAAATATAGGTAAAGGTAGTCTTGAATAATTGTAGCAATGCGCGCTGCTAGTTATGATGTTTAAACACTAATGTTTAATTGGTAAAGCGCCACATGCAAACCGTATTATTAATAGATGATGATGTTGAGCTGGTAGGAATGCTTAAAGAGTATCTTGAGCTTGAGAGTTTTGACGTGCAAATTGCGTATGATGGCGATATTGGTGCGCAAATGGCGCTTAAACAATCTTATGACATCGTGGTGCTACAGTAATGATGCCTAAATTAAACGGCATAGAGGCACTTAAAGCGATTCGTCAACACAGTATTATGCTAACTGCCAAGGGTGATAATACTGACCGTATTATCGGTTTAGAGTTAGGCGCGGATGATTACGTACCTAAACCCATTAGTCCGCGCGAGATTGTGGCACGTATACGCGCGATTCTGCGCCGTGTAAAACCAGAAGACACGCAGGAAAATACCCAAACAAATACACAAGAAAGTAATGGCATGAGCCCACATATTACTCAGCAGATTGACGTTGGGGCACTTAATATTTGGCGCTGCAAAGAGCAAAGTGACATGGAATGGTTAGTTAGTGACACTCACAAGCACTGAATTTAATCTACTAGTAATTTTGGCGAAAAATGCAGTTCAAGTGTTGACTAAACAAGATCTATCGCAATTTGCACTAGGTCGCCCATTAGCAAGGTTCGATCGTAGTATTGATGTGCATTTGATTAGTATTAGCCACAAGCTTGGTCTTTTGCCAGACGGACGCCAATATATACAAACGGTTTTTCGTCTCGGCTATCAGTTACTTAAATAATCATGAATATATCATTTGTATTGAATAGTGCGACATTAAGGTAAATATAATGGGTAGATTATATTGGAAGTTTTTTATCTTTTTCTTTTTGGCACAGCTCACTGCGGGCTTAGGTGTAGATCTTGCCGTTTGGATAGCAAATCAAAAATTAGAAACTATTAATGCGCAAATTGAGGCAAGCCCACCTGCGAAGTCTCTAGTGGATGCTGCTGCCGTCACATTAAAATTTGGCGGTGTGCAAGGCCTGCAAGGACTCATGAAGCATTGGTCGCAGAGACCCATGCTACAAGTGTACGCGGTGAATGAACAAGCTGTAGAATTACAAGGACGCACATTGCCCGCAGCTGTAATTAAAAGTGCACGTAAAATATTGACACGTGAATTATTTGATGGTGAAACAGCAAAAAATGATGGCATCAAGAGTGACGACTCATCTTCAACTCCAAAAACGCCACTACAAAATGGAGTCAATCTTACAGTGCAAAATGCACCATCTGTAAATCCATCTAGCTCAAATCCTATGGCAAGAAGCCCTGTACAACAAGTAGAGGCTGATGATGGTCACTGCTATTTATTATTCGTGCCTGCATTAAAATATCAGCAGGCATTGCATTCATTACCACCATCTCAGCAACCTAGCTTACTTGGTTTTAATCCTAAACCCAAAGCCAGGCACTTATTTCCTATTTTGCCAATATTAGCCGGTGTGCTTGCCAGCATTATTTTTGTGGCCTAACTCGCCTGGTATTTTTCTAAACCAATCAAAAAGTTAAGGCAGGCATTCGCCAGTGCGGCGGATGGCTATTTGGATGTACGAGTAGGTCAAGAGATGGTGTCACGTCGAGATGAGCTAGCTGATTTAGGTAAAGTATTTGATTTAATGGCGTCAAGGTTATGCGCGTTGATGCAAAGCCAAACGCGATTGTTGCATCAAGTATCGCATGAGTTGTGCTCGCCACTGGCACGTATGCAAATTGCTGTAGGGTTGGCGCGACAACAACCCGATAAATTAGAATCGTCATTGATGCGTATAGAACGTGAATCTGAACGCATGGGTAGTTTGGTAGGAGAGTTGTTAGAGCTCTCTAGGTTAGAGTCAGGAGTGATGAAAATAGAAAAAGAGCCAGTTGACTTAAACGAGTTACTGCTTATAGTTGTTGAAGATGCCAGACTTGAAGGTTTGGCTAAAAACATTACAGTCGATTATGATGCTTTGCAATTGGAGGCAACGCCAGTGGTTTTATCTGCTCAGCAAGATTTATTACATCGCACAATAGATAACGTGGTACGTAATGCTCTCAAATATAGCTCAAATGGGTCACGATTCAGTATTGCCACTTTAATTGAGCCTTTAAATACTAATCACTTTGCAGTGGATAAAAGTGTCACTATCACTGTCACTGACAATGGACCTGGCGTAGCTGATGATGAGTTAGAAACTATATTCCAACTATTTTTCAGAGGTAGTAATACGCATAGTATGGATGGCCATGGCGTAGGTTTAGCGATTGCTAAACAAGTTATTGATGCGCATGGTGGCGCAATTACTGCGATTAATCATAAAGTTGGTGGGCTGGTCATTGTCATTAAACTGCCGTTGTAAATTACAAAATCGGATTGAAAACGATGAGTAAAATTTTTCTTAAGATTTTTTCATGCGGATGGTTTGAAATTTAGTATTATGATTTGAATCTAAATTATATTTAGCAACGTAAAATAACTTACTCAATATAAATTAATCCTCAAATAATAAAGCTTATGGCATTACATCTTGCAGTAAAAAAATTACTCTCATCTACTACCATAGGATTTGCAACCGTTGTAAGCATTGCCTGCTCACCCATTAAAACGTTAAATGCTTTAGTACCTAGTGATGGCTATGTCTTACATTCGGATATTGCTTATGGCAATTTACCACGGCAAAAACTAGATGTGTATCAGCCAACCAAGCATGTTGAAAATAATGAGGCAAAGCCGCCAGTCATCATTTTTTATTATGGTGGCAGTTGGGATTCTGGTGATAAAGCAGATTATAAGTTTGCTGCAGAGGCTTTTACATCTAATGGATTTGTGACAGTAATACCAGATTATCGCGTATATCCTGAAGTGACTTTTCCAGGCTTGATGGCAGACCCTGCAACCGCGGCTAAGTGGGTAAAAGACCATATTCAAGAATTTGGTGGCGACCCTAACCGAGTGTTTTTAGCAGGGCATTCAGCAGGTGCTCACATTGCCGTTATGCTGGGTTTGAATAGCGAATATTTGGCAAAAGAATATTTAAAGCCAACTGACTTTCGAGGCACTATAGGTTCGGCAGGACCTTATGATTTTTTACCTGTTAAAACTGATCGATTAAAAGCGATATTCGGCCCTGAAGATCAGCGTTGGAAATCACAGCCTATTGAATTTGTCACTGGTAAAAATCAGCCAATGTTATTGTTAGTTGGCCTTAAAGATACCACTGTTTGGACACATAATACCTTCAACTTGGCAGCTAAGATTAAAGCTAAAGGGGGCCAAGTTGAGGTAGTGGAGTTTCCAACTTATGGGCATATTGATATGGCAGCCAAGCTCGCTAAACCATTACGCGGCAATGGTGAGCTATTAAAGCCAATGGTTGATTTTGTGAATAGTCACTAGCTACGTTTTTAATGGGTTTGACGCATAGAAAAGTCAGTATCTTGCATATTTTTTTCTAAAGTTTGGTGTATCTGCTCTATTAAAAAGTCGGTAGATTCACGTCCTAACTTAGAGTCGCGCATGGCCATATGCCAGCTCGAAATGCAGTATTTTAAATCTGCTTCACTATCACACTTGATAATACGTTCTTTTATGCTACGACCCATTAAGCCTAAATAATCATCTGTTGCAGTCGATAATATAGTTTTAACGGCGACAAATTTTGTTGGGTGAAAAGGCGGAGTTGCGGTTTCAGCATAAGAGAACGGTAAAGTGGTGAATGTGGACCGATTTGCCTTTAAGTGTTGATTAGATAGCATAATATTAAATGGCTGAATAAATCCGTGTGATTCAAGCTTTTGTATTGTTTCAATCAAGTGATCTTTGTTGAACAACTTCTCTAAATCATCAATATTTCTAACACCATTCACCAATAATAACAATTGTAGCTCTCTCACATTCAATGTGCGCTTTTCGTTGATAAATTCGTTGTAACCAAGTGCGGACTTTTCATACACCATATATGTTTTTTTAAGAAATTGATATAGTCCATGCTACCTAGCGATTATTACACTGAAATTTCAGTAGTGTTTCAATCTAGTTTAGGTTTGAATTTAAGCCTAGTTTTGGTTTAATAAGTTTATAGTGTATTGCAGAATTTATGCTGTAAGTTGTTGAGATTCCATGAATGCTCGACGAAATTGAATGGGATTAGAGATGCCAGAGATGGGTGCCTGTGGTGTGCCAGCGCCAGAAAGTATCAATGTGCCGTAGTTAAAAATTCGCCCCCAAACATTCTGATTGACTTGAATGCTCTCGACTTTATTGATGTTGATTTCTACGGTATGGCGGCTAATAAATCCAAATTTGGCAATGACACGTTTATTGGTAAAAGCGAGTTCTGTTGTTTTATAACGAATATAAGCAATCACCAGAAAAATAAGACCTAAACCAAAGGCTGGTAACAAAATCACGCCAGGGATGATTAAATGTGCCAATGACCACAGGCTGATGTGACCCACATGGATAATTTTCTCGTCTTGAATAAGTGCATCTTCTATATAGCTTGTCATTTGCTTTCCTTTAAATATTACTTGGGTCATTACCTGTTAAATAATACCAGCGAGTATCAATGCGTACAAACTCACTTAATTCATGCAAGCGTTCAGCTTTGCCACCGATCTTGTAACGCGCTACAAACTCTACTGTTTCTTTAACTACGCTGTTTGATTCAGCATGCATTATTTGTAAGCCTAGCCATATAGTCGCTATGTCCTCTGCAAGATTCAGCGCAATGGGGCGACTTTCAGGATGCAATGTCTGCAGTAAATAATCCTCTAAACCAAATACATAAGCACTGTAGCGTGAACGCATGAGTGCTTCGGCTATGGGTGCTGCAATACCTGAATGATAGGTTTTGCAGCAAGCGCTATAAGGCTTTCCGCTTTCACAATGGCACAATAATGGCGTTTGTATTTTAGATAATTTCACGTGTTTCTAAAAACTCAATATCTGGGTAACGTTCTTGCGCCATTTGCAAGTTCACACGGTTTGGTGCAAGGTAAACATATTCCTCTGCGCCATCCAGTGCTACGTTAAAGCCATATTTATCTGCAATCGCATTCAAGTCTGTGTCTTTGCCGCGCAACCAACGTGCGGTGTAGCAATCGTAATTTTCAAACACAATATCCACGCCATATTCATGTTCTAAACGATGCGCCACCACGTCAAACTGCAACATACCCACTGCGCCTAAAATCAGGTCGTTTGAAAGTAAAGGACGGAACAATTGCGATGCGCCTTCTTCTGCAAGTTGTTGCAAACCTTTTTGCAGCTGCTTCATTTTGAGCGGATTTTTTAATCTGGCTCGGCGGAAAAACTCAGGCGCAAATGAAGGAATTCCAGTAAATTTGAGCATTTCACCTTCGCTAAAAGTGTCACCTACTTTAATCGTACCGTGATTAGGAATGCCGATAATATCGCCCGAATAGGCTTCATCCATGGTGGTGCGGTCTTGCGCCATAAAGGTGATGGCATTATTAACCGCCATTAGCTTGCCAGTTGACACTTGTTTAATCTTCATACCACGCTCAAAACGACCGGAACATACGCGCAAAAAGGCGATACGGTCACGATGTTTAGGATCCATATTTGCTTGAATTTTGAATACAAAGCCTGAAAATTTTGCTTCATTAGGCGCGATTTCACGGCTTGCAGTATTGCGCGCGAGTGGCGCAGGGGACAAGTCAACCACCGCATCCAATAAGGATTGCACGCCAAAGTTATTAATGGCAGAGCCGAAAAATACGGGTGTTTGTTTGCCATTTAAATAACGTGCAGCATCAAAAGTATGCGATGCACCACGTACCAGCTCAATATCAATACGCAGATCATCTGCAACGCGGCCAAGCAACTCATCTAAACGCGGATTATCTAAACCTTTAATCGTTTCAGACGTACCTTTATCTGCACGTGGGTCAAAAAACGAAACAGTATCTGTATATAAGTTATACACACCTCTAAAACTTTTACCCATGCCAATTGGCCAAGTCATAGGCGCACACTCCATACCAAGTGTGGTTTCAATTTCGTCTAGCAGTTCAATCGGCGCGCGGCTTTCTCGGTCTAGCTTGTTAATAAAAGTGATAATTGGCGTATCGCGCATGCGACATACATTGAGTAACTTGATGGTTTGCGCTTCAACGCCATTGACCGAGTCAATCACCATCACAGCAGAGTCCACTGCAGTTAAAGTACGATAAGTATCTTCAGAGAAGTCATCATGGCCTGGTGTATCAAGTAAGTTCACCATATGTTCGCGATACGGAAATTGCATCACTGATGAAGTGACTGAAATGCCACGTTGCTTTTCTAACTCCATCCAATCAGACGTGGCATGGCGTGAGGCTTTACGGCCACGCACTTCACCCGCGACTTGAATTGCACCACCGAACCATAATAGTTTTTCAGTCAGTGTAGTTTTACCCGCATCAGGGTGGGAAATAATAGCAAAGGTACGACGACGATTGATTTCAGCCTGTAAAGGGCTATTAGGCAGGGATGACATACGAATGCTTGAATTAACTAAAACGCTATTTTACCCGAAATATACTTAAATCCCGTCATTCCCGAATACGACACTGCAAGCGCTTAAGCGCTAAGCAAATTGGAGTACCTGTGTGGTGTGTAGGCGGGAAATCATTTTGATTTAAATGTAAGTTAAAGGCTAAATATATTCACTGCACCACCACCTGGTGCGGCATTCCATTTGGTCAGTTCTCGGTAAGCGCCAGCAGCACCTGCACCGTCGCCATCTTCAGTTAATCCTAAGTTAATGGCAATGCCAGCCCAACCGCCAATACCAGACATTACTCCTACATACTGCATACCATTATTGACGTAAGTGAATGGGTTACCAATGACACCAGAACCCACTTGAAACTTCCATAATGCTTTGCCAGATTTAGCATCAACTGCTTTAAACCATCTATCTAACGTGCCATAAAACACTAAGTTGGCGCCAGTGACCAGGACGCCACTCCAAATAGAGTATGGCTCTTTGTTGTACCATTGCGCTTTACCAGTTAAGCCATTCCAAGCCATAAAACCACCAGTCACCCCATCAGTGCCAGGGTGCATAGTGAGGCCTGCGCCTACCCAAGGTTGACCAGCAGTATATTTGGCTTCTACTACATCATAATCCATGCATAAGTGATTGAG
>JAYTHN010000377.1:0-3029 GCA_043732505.1 Methylotenera sp. | reverse complement strand
ACGTGAGTTTGAGCGTGAGTTGAGCGTGCTAAATGAGACTTTAGATTTCGCGCTTGAACTAGCTGGTGCTAGGCAACAGTTACAGAATGCTTATGCACAAAAAAATGAAAGTCTATTATTAGCGCATATTAGCAAAAAACCCCTAAGCGCATTGACAGAAAACGAACGTACCTTGTTGAAAAGTTTAGGCAATAAGCCTAGTCAAAATAGGGGTTAATTCTGTTATAATCGAGGGTTGTAAAAAAACAAATTCATCTGATGCATGTGTCATCTGCATAGGGTAATTGCATAAATTTAGAGGTAAGCCATGGCAAGACCAAAGAAAAGCGACCAATTAGCTGAAAGAAAAAATGCAGAATATGTAAGCCCAGAGCTACAAGAAGCTAATGCTGAAGAGCGCCGCACGCGCCTAAAAACGCTGATTGTATTGGGTAAAGAACGTGGCTATTTAACCTACGCAGAAATTAACGATCACTTGCCAGATGATGTACAGAATTCTGAGCAAATCGATGGCATCATCGGCATGATCAATGACATGGGTATTCAGGTTTACGAAGAAGCGCCTGACGCTGAAGTGTTGTTAATGTCTGATGCGCCGGCCGCTGTAACAGATGAGGATGCGGTAGAAGAGGCTGAACAAGCGTTAGCAACAGTAGATTCTGAATTTGGCCGCACCACTGACCCTGTGCGTATGTACATGCGTGAGATGGGTACAGTTGATTTGTTGACGCGTGAGAGCGAAATTGAAATTGCACGCCGTATTGAAGATGGCTTAAAACACATGGTGCAAGCAATTGCTGCTTGCCCAACAACGATTGCTGCGTTGTTGGTAATGGTCGATAAAGTTGAAAATGATGAGTTGAGCGTAGATGATTTAGTTGATGGGTTGATTGACTCAGATATTGGTTTAGATGATGCAATGACTGTTGAAACAGCAGAAGAAGATGAAACTGCAGCCGAAGACGACGAAGATGATGATGAAGACGGTGCAAAAGCAGCTGCTATTTCAGCTGAAGCTTTAGCTAAATTAAAAGAAGAAGTGCTTAAACGCTTTGCAGTAGTGCGTATTGCGCATCAAAAAATGACACCGATTTTAGCGGCTAAAGGTTCACAAGATCCTGAATATCAAGTATTACTCGCTGAAATTTTAGTGGAGCTTACTGCGTTCAGATTCTCTGCAAAACAAGTTGAAGGTCTATGTGACCAAGTACGTGGCTTAGTTGAAACTGTTCGTGGCCACGAGCGTAAAGTACTGGATTTCTGTGTAGAAAAATCAGGCATGCCGCGTTTGCATTTCATCAAATCATTCCCAGGCAATGAAAGTAATTTACGTTGGTTTGCAGAAGAATTAAAGGCAGACAAGCCTTACGTAGAAAAATTAACACGTTACAATCACTCTGTTTTAGATCAACAACAACGTTTGATTGATTTAGAAGCCAAAGTTGGTATACCGATTAAAGAGCTTAAAGAAATCAATAAGCAGATGTCTACTGGCGAGGCGCGTGCACGCCGTGCTAAGCGTGAGATGATTGAAGCGAACTTGCGTTTGGTGATTTCTATTGCTAAAAAATATACCAACCGCGGTTTGCAATTCTTGGACTTGATTCAAGAAGGCAATATCGGTTTGATGAAAGCCGTGGATAAATTTGAATACCGTCGTGGTTTCAAATTCTCAACCTATGCAACATGGTGGATTCGTCAGGCGATCACACGTTCTATTGCCGACCAAGCACGTACCATTCGTATTCCTGTTCACATGATTGAAACGATCAATAAAATGAATCGTATCAGCCGTCAGATTTTGCAGGAAACTGGTGTAGAGCCAGACCCAGCATTATTAGCAGAGAAAATGGAAATGCCTGAAGATAAGATTCGTAAAATTTTAAAAATCAGCAAAGAACCCATTTCAATGGAAACGCCGATCGGTGACGATGAAGACTCACATTTAGGTGACTTTATTGAAGATGGCCAAACCTTAGCGCCAGTGGATGCAGCAATTTATGCAAGCTTGCGTGATGCAACCAGTGAAGTGCTAGAGTCACTCACGCCGCGTGAAGCAAAAGTGTTGCGTATGCGTTTTGGTATTGAAATGAATACTGATCATACGTTAGAAGAAGTGGGTAAACAATTCGATGTTACACGTGAACGTATTCGTCAAATTGAGGCGAAGGCATTACGTAAATTACGTCACCCAACGCGCTCAGAAAGATTGCGCAGTTTCTTAGAAACTGGGCAAGATTAATAGTTTTAAATCAGTTTTAAGTTTATGGCCCCCTAGCTCATGCTTGGTTAGAGCAGCGGACTCATAATCCGTTGGTACTGTGTTCGACTCACAGGGGGGCCACCAATTATTATAAGCAGCATGTTGCAAAACACCTCAATACCCGCGTAAATGCGGGTTTTTTCTTGTCTGTAATGTATCTTGATATATCACCTAGTATCTTGACATACCCCAATTAACTGGGGTAACTTACAGGGTAACAGCACTTACCCCAATCGGAGTTACCCCAAAATGGCATTAACTGACACACTCATTAAGGCTAAGCCCATAAAGACGCTGACGGTAAGGTTAAGGTGGCTCCGTACAAGCTGTATGATGAAAAGGGTTTATTTTTACAAGTTACCCCAAATGGTGGAAAGTGGTGGCGTTTAAAATATCAGTTTGGCGGTAAAGAAAAATTACTCTCATTAGGTACTTACCCCGAAGTACCATTGGCTGGTAGGTGGCAAGACCCTGAAACTAAAAGTAATTGGCTTGAGGGCGCAAGGGATAGACGCGACAAGGCTAGAGAGTTAATAGCTAACGATATAGACCCAAGTGACAATCGTAAAGCACAAAAGAAAACAAAAGATGGCAACCTAGCTAATAGTTTTGAAGTTATTGCGCGTGAGTGGCTAGACACCAAAATGCAAACCAAGTCTGAAAGCTATCGAAAAAATCTACTTAGACGTTTTGAGTTATATTTATTTCCATGGCTAGGCAAGCAAGCTATATCAGAAATAAACGCCCCTGAATTATTAGACGTTAT
>JAYTHN010000376.1:0-3039 GCA_043732505.1 Methylotenera sp. | reverse complement strand
TGTGCATCAGTAAGTGCTGGGTTCTTTTAGCATAATGGGTGTCACATCAAAGCTACCGCCATCATGGCTCACCAATATCTGCTTATCTTGAATGGTTAAGCTGATTTTCATGCGTCTATTAGCGATGCTAGCTAGCTCTTGCGTTTCGGGCAGATTAATCACCGTCAAATTATGGGTTTTTAATAGACCTTTACTATTAGTATCCCACCACATATCGGCAATGCGCCCACCGTATAAAACCACCGCAACCTGCTTGGCGCGGCCAGCGGCTTTGCGGATGTCTTTTTCAGTAGGTAAGCCAACGTCCATCCATAATTCAATTGCGCCAGTTAAATCTTTTTGCCATAAATCGGGCTCTTCGTCATCACTTAAACCTTTGCCGAAAATTAGCGTTTCGGTGGCATAAAGCGCAAAACCAATCAGTCGTACCATCACGCGCTCATCGGTTTCGGATGGATGCTTGGCCAGCATTAAGCTGTGTTGCGCGTAATATTGCCTGTCCATGTCAGCAATATTCAGATCAATTTTATAGATGGTGGATTTTAATGTCATGTGGATAGCCCTATGAAAGTAGCCACATTATACCTATTAGCAAGCCTGCCCTGTTTACCAGTTCTGCCTGCTTTCTGTTAAAATTTCATTCTTTCAAATTAGTTAGTTATCGCTATGGCTCAATATGTAATGTCTATGCTCCGCGTGAGCAAAATCGTGCCGCCAAAGCGGCAAATCATCAAAGATATTTCGTTGTCTTTCTTCCCTGGCGCCAAAATCGGCTTGCTAGGGTTAAACGGTTCAGGTAAATCTACCGTGTTGCGGATTATGGCCGATGTGGATAAAGAGTTTGAAGGCGAAGTGCAACGTCAGCCTAACTTGGTGATTGGCTATTTAGCGCAAGAGCCGCAATTAGACGCTGAAAAAACCGTGCGTGAAGAAGTTGAATCTGGCATGGGTGAAGTGATGCAGGCACAGGCCAAGCTAGAAGCCGTATATGCGGCTTATGCTGAGCCAGATGCAGACTTTGAAAAGCTGGCTGAAGAACAAGCCAAGTATGAAAATATTATTGCAGCCAGCGGTTCGGATTTAACCACGCAGTTAGAAATTGCCGCAGATGCGCTACGTTTACCACATTGGGACGCAAAAATTGGCCCACTTTCCGGTGGTGAAAAACGCCGCGTGGCCTTGTGTAAATTGTTGCTTTCTAAGCCCGACATGCTGTTATTAGACGAGCCAACCAACCATTTGGATGCTGAGTCTGTGGAATGGTTAGAGCAGTTCTTGGTGCGCTTCCCAGGTACTGTGGTGGCAGTTACGCATGATAGATACTTCCTAGATAACGCCGCAGAATGGATTTTAGAACTAGACCGCGGCCATGGTATTCCATGGAAGGGTAATTATTCAAGCTGGTTAGATCAAAAACAAGCGCGTTTGGCGTTAGAAGAATCGCAAGAGTCTTCACGCCGTAAAGCACTGAATACCGAACTAGAGTGGGTGCGCCAAAACCCGAAAGCGCGTCAAGCGAAAAGTAAATCACGTATTGCACGTTACGAAGAACTGGCAAGTGCTGAATACCAAAAACGTAACGAAACGCAAGAGATTTTCATTCCAGCGGGCGAGCGCTTAGGCGACCAAGTCATTGAGTTCAATGGCGTGAGCAAAGCCTTTAAAGACCGCTTTCTGATTGATAACTTGAGCTTCAGTGTGCCAGCTGGCGCGATTGTCGGCATTATCGGCCCGAACGGCGCGGGTAAATCTACGTTATTTAAAATGATTTCAGGCAAAGAGCTGCCAGACAGCGGCGAAGTAAAAATCGGTAGCACCGTGAAAATGGCGTATGTAGACCAAAGTCGCGATGAACTGAGCAGTGAGAAAACAGTGTTTGAGGAAATCTCAGGTGGTTCGGATATCTTAACGGTAGGTCGTTATGAAACGCCATCACGTGCTTATATTGGCCGCTTCAACTTTAAAGGCGGTGATCAGCAAAAAATCGTTGGTCAACTTTCAGGCGGTGAACGCGGTCGTTTGCATTTAGCAAAAACGCTGATTTCAGGTAGCAACGTGTTGCTACTGGATGAACCATCAAACGACTTAGATGTAGAAACTTTACGTGCGTTGGAAGATTCTTTACTAGAGTTTGCAGGCTGCGTATTGGTAATTTCACATGATCGCTGGTTCTTAGACCGTATTGCGACGCATATTTTGGCGGCTGAAGGTGATTCTCAATGGACGTTCTTTAACGGGAACTATCAAGAATACGAAGCTGATAAACGTAAACGTTTGGGTGAGGAAGGCGCGAAACCGAAACGTATTCGTTATAAACCAATAACGCGCTAGTTAGAAGATTCAATGAATTAACTCCCAAAGCCTTCCGTACCCGAAAGGGCATGCCCGCCGAAAATAAGCCACAAAAATCGTGGCAAGTTCGGCGACAAATGAGCTAAACCGAAACGAATCCGATTACGCATTAATTATTATTTAAACTATTAATCCTTATTAACTATCGCATGCAGCATTTCTGCCACTGTTCAGGCTAGTGATATTGGCAGAAATCGCTTTTGTCACATCTGCGATGGCTTCTTGTATGCTCAATACCAGAGCATTGATACCAATGCTCACTGTTTTGGTGATGATGCTTTGGCATGACAATGAAGGAATGTCTCCTGCACTTGAGTCTGCATTTAACCGTGTAATCGTCCATGCAAAATTAGCTTGTAGTTGCTCACCTGGAGTGGCATTGAACTGCTGCAAGATAATCGCAATGCGGTAAGTTGCTTGATTAGCTACTCGACCGCCGCTAGAAATATCGATAGCGCCGATCTGGTTGGTGATTCCGCCGACAAAGGCATCATGTAATTCATCATTGAATGATGATGACCATCTATCCTGCTCTAGAATCTTGAGTTGAGAAACATTATTTGAGGTAATCACTAACTGAGGACGTTCTAATCGCTCAGGAACACTTACTGGTAATACCTCAATGGCAATTGGCGTTGTTTTTGATATGCCCGCTGGCTGGTTTTGCGTTTGGCTGGATAATGTGTA
>JAYTHN010000375.1:0-3044 GCA_043732505.1 Methylotenera sp. | reverse complement strand
CCAGGCTCATGCACCATGCCGTTTCCGGGCATTGCCATTGATGTGGTAGATGAAACTGGTAAAGATTTACCATGGGGTACGGGTGGCTTGTTAGTGATAAAAAAACCATGGCCATCGATGATACGTACAATTTATAACGACGCCGAGCGCTTTAAAACGAGCTATTACCCTGTAGATTTAGGCGGAAAAATCTACCTTGCTGGCGACGGTGCAGTGCGTGACGCGACAACAGGCAACTTCACCATTATGGGTCGTATTGATGACGTACTCAACGTCTCTGGTCATCGGTTAGGCACCATGGAAATTGAATCAGCACTGGTTTCAAATCCATTAGTCGCTGAAGCTGCGGTTGTAGGTAAACCACACGATATTAAGGGTGAGTCAGTATTCGCTTACGTAGTGCTTAAAGGCGCAAGACCAACAGGTGAAGATGCGAAGAAAATCGTTGCGAATCTCCGTGATTGGGTGGGTAAAGAAATTGGGCCTATTGCTAAACCAGACGAAATTCGCTTTGGTGACAACTTACCAAAAACCCGTTCAGGCAAAATTATGCGTAGGTTGTTACGTAGTTTAGCAAAAGGTGAAGAAATCACTTCAGATATCTCAACGTTGGATAACCCTGCCATTTTGGAGCAGCTTAAATAAGTAGTTAAATATTCATAGAAGGCTTACTAGTATTGGTTGCTTTGACGCTAGCAAGCCTTCTTTATTTATGCGTGTAAAGTAAACTTAGGTTTATTGTTGTGACAAATCAGCAGAACAATCGTCAGCAAAAATGTGCTTGTTCGAGTTATTCCTTACCGACAGGATTCGAAGAACAAATCAAGGCGTTCTATCAACTTCATAACTCTTATTCAGCTCTTAAGTTAACGATACCAGACCAAATACCAGAACAACACATCACTTTTACCAAGTCGACACCCGACACTAATAATCACATCTAAATCCCTTTTCTTGCTTATCAACTAAATAAATTAAGTGATTTCACTAAATCACTTCACAAACTCGCTTTTGATAAAGAAGTATCTGCACAATACAGAAGTGACCTTCAAGAAACATGGCTATTAGAATCAGATGAAAGATTACAATTTAAAAAATCGCGTAGCTATCCGTCTCGTCTTGCTGAGCTTGATTTTGCTAGGTGGCTAGAAGCTGAAAAGTGGATAATTTCAAACCTATAAATTTACGGTGGACTATCTGATATCCAAGCTAGTGATGCTAATCAACGCACTGTAAGTTTTGAAATTAAATATTTAGCACAACGCGAAGCAGTCTTTAAGCTAATTAGAGACTCATTTACAAATACTACCGCCGTAGGTAGTTTAGGAGCATATTCACCAATTGACTACATTTTGTTTCGCGTATACCAAGCCGCGCGACAATTAAAAGAGAGTACTGCATACCGCATTGTTGCAGCAGTTGTGAGTGATTATCAGCTTTCATATAAAATCCATTATCCGAAGACTGGATTGATTAGAATAACCCACAGTTTCTTAAAAGAGATTCAGAAATACTTCCGTTTCTCGAAACGCAGTTCACTAAAAATCCAAACCTTGATGCCGATTTAATGTCAAATATAAAAGAGTTAGATGAAATTTGGATTTTACAATACACCAACTACTTTGAATTAAATTTAGAACATCGAATTCAACTTAAACAAAGTTAAAAATACCTATGACTCCATTAAAAGATAAGTGTCTATTAGCATTATGTTTGGCCTCCATTTTAATAGAACCCACCTTCGCAAATAACGACTTACAAAAACTCATTCTTGATGATAAGCAATGGGTGCATCCGCGCAAAGACTTTGCTAACACTGGCTATAGCGGGCTGAGTCAAATCAAACAAAGCAATATCAATAATCTTAAACTGGCTTGGACGTTTTCTACAGGTGTGAATCGTGGTCATGAAGGCTCGCCACTTGTCATTGGCAATATGATGGTAGTGCACACGGCTTTCCCAAATAATATCTACGCATTAGATTTGAACAATAATCAAAAAATCATTTGGTCATACTTTCCAAAACAAGACCCGCAAACACAAGCTTTGTTGTGTTGCGACACGGTCAATCGTGGTTTAGGATATGGCGATGGTAAGATTTTCTTGCAGCAAAATGACGGTGTCTTAATTGCCTTAGATGCAAAAACTGGTAAGCCCGTATGGCAAGTCAAAGTTAACGATATTAAGACCGGCGCTAGCAACACCAATGCCCCGCACGTGATTAAAGATAAAGTGATTACGGGCTGTAGCGGTGGCGAGTATGGCGTACGTTGTTTTATTGCTGCGTATTACATTAAAAATGGCACACTGGCTTGGAAGGCTTATAGTACGGGGCCTGACAGCGAAACATTGATAGGTGCAGATTTTAACCATGCAAACCCGCACTATTTAGCATTGTCAGTTTATGAAAATGTAAATGGTGGAAACAAAGAAGGTGGCTCATTCAAGGCGCTTACAAAAGACCAACTGAAATTCCCAGAAGCTGATTTGGGTATTAGAACATGGCTAAAACCGCAAGCGCTACAAGAGGGTTGGCAACATGGCGGCGGGCCAGTGTGGGGCTATTTTTCTTATGACCCTAAACTAAATCTTTTGTACTATGGCACAGGCAACCCCTCAATATGGAATGCGGATGTACGGCCTGGTGACAATAAATGGGCAATGACGATTTTTGCACGTGATGTAGATACTGGCATCGCAAAATGGGGCTACCAAATGACGCCGCACGATGAGTGGGATTACGATGGTATTAACGAGATTATTTTATGGGATGCTAACAGCAAAAAATTAGCCACACATTTCGACCGCAATGGTTTTGGTTATACATTCGACCGTACGAACGGCAGTTTATTAGTTGCTGAAAAAATGCACCCGTTTGTGAATTGGGCAACCAGTGTAGATTTAACTACTGGCATACCGCAAAAAGACCCTAAATATTCTGCGCATGAAAATACTTCTACCAAGAATATCTGCCCCGCAGCACTAGGTGTAAAAGACCAACAACCTGCCGCTTATTCACCCAAAACTAAGCTATTTTATGTACC
>JAYTHN010000374.1:0-3047 GCA_043732505.1 Methylotenera sp. | reverse complement strand
TCTCACCCTGCATCTCAATTCTGTCCTACTTGACCATTTCTAAAGATTATTTGGCGCTTGGAGACTTACCTTTAAAGTTAGCTTTTTTCAACAGCCCTTCATATTGGTGTGACATTAAGTGAGATTGCACCTGCGTCATAAAATCCATTGTTACCACTACAATAATTAACAGTGATGTTCCGCCGAAGTAAAACGGTGCGTTAAATTTTAAAATCAAAAACTCTGGTAATAAACATACTAATGTAATGTATGCAGCACCTACCAACGTTAATCGACCCATGATGCGATCTATGTATTTTGCAGTTTGATCACCTGGACGGATACCAGGAACAAAAGCACCGCTTTTCTTTAAGTTGTCAGCTGTGTCTTTTGGATTAAATTGTAAAGCCGTGTAAAAGAAACAAAAGAACACAATCGCAGCTGCAAAAAGCAATATATAAATCGGCTGACCAGGTGACAATGCCGTTGCAATATCTTTTAACCAATACATGCGTTCACTGTTACCAAACCAGCCAGCTAAGGTTGCTGGGAACAAAATGATGCTTGAAGCAAAAATTGGTGGGATTACACCAGCCATATTTAGCTTCAATGGTAAATGCGATGTTTGGCCACCATAAACTTTATTACCAACTTGGCGTTTGGCATAATTGACCGTAATTTTACGTTGACCACGTTCAACAAATACCACTAAAGCTGTAACTAATATTGTGGCAACTAACAAGAAGAATGCTAAAGGAATACTGAATGCACCTGTATTAACCATTTCCGCTGTAGAGCCTACAGCTCTAGGTAAGCCTGCTACAATACCAGCAAAAATAATGATAGAAATACCGTTACCAATGCCACGCTCAGTAATTTGTTCGCCTAACCACATAATGAACATTGTCCCGCTAACTAATGTAATCACTGCAGTCAACCTAAATGCCATACCTGGATCTATCACTAAACCAGCTTGCTTTTCAAAAGCTATTGCAATGCCTAGTGCCTGAAACGCAGCTAAAACGACAGTACCATAACGAGTATATTTAGTAATTGCCCTACGTCCAGCTTCGCCCTCTTTCTTTAACTGCTCTAGCTTCGGCGAAACTGATGCCAATAACTGCATAATAATCGATGCAGAGATATACGGCATGATACCTAATGCAAATACAGTAAATCTAGACAAAGCACCGCCTGAGAACATGTTAAACATGCCTAAGATCCCACTACTTTGCGATTCAAATAATTTAGCTAATATATCAGGGTCAATGCCTGGTACTGGAATGTGCGCACCTAAACGGTATACCACCAAAGCACCTAGCACAAATAACAGGCGACTTTTGAGCTCGCTCATTTTTGATGCTGTCTTTAATAAACTATCTTGTGCCAAAGCGATACTCTTACTCAGCTTCTAAAATTTTACCGCCAGCCGCTTCAACTGCGGCGCGAGCGCCTTTAGTTAAAAGCAAACCTTGGATATTATATTTAGTTGTAACATCACCTGACAAGAAAATCTTAGCATTTCTGACCGTACCAGATACGATGTTCGCAGCTTTTAATGCTAACAAGTCAATGACTTCGTTAGGGATTAAAGACAACTCACTTGTACGTACATGTGCAGTTTTAGCTTTTGTCATTGATTTAAAACCACGTTTAGGTAAACGGCGTTGAATTGGCATTTGACCGCCTTCAAAACCAACCTTATGGAAACCACCAGTACGTGATTTTTGACCTTTATGACCACGACCAGCTGTTTTACCTAAACCAGAACCAATACCACGACCAACGCGGCGACGTTCTTTTTTCGAGCCTTCTGCAGGCTTAATCGTATTTAATTGCATCATCCCTCTACCTTTAATAGATAGCCGACAGCATTGATCATGCCGCGAATTGCTTGTGTGTCTTGTAATTCAACTGTATGGTGCATACGACGTAAACCTAGACCTTTAACGGTAGCTTTATGCGCTTCAATGCGACCAATAACACTTTTAACAAGAGTTACTTTAATGTTTGATGCATCTTTTTTTGCTTTAGCCATAATTAGCCTCTAATTTCTTCAACTGATTTACCGCGTTTAGCTGCGATTTCTGCTGGTGTATTCATTGACTCTAAACCGTTCAATGTAGCGCGAACTAAGTTGTAAGGATTAGTTGAACCGATACATTTAGCTACTACATTAGTAACACCCATTACTTCAAAAATTGCGCGCATTGCACCACCAGCGATAATACCAGTACCTTCTGAAGCTGGCTGAATAAAAACTTTAGCAGCACCATGTACGCCAGTAACTGCATGATGCAAAGTACCATTAGTTAAATTAATCTTTAACATACCGCGACGCGCTTCATCCATTGCTTTTTGTACTGCGACTGGTACTTCACGTGCTTTGCCTTTACCCATACCAACAGCACCATCGCCATCACCAACTACTGTAAGAGCTGCAAAACTCATTATACGACCACCTTTAACCGTTTTACTTACACGATTAACTGCAATCATTTTTTCGCGCAAACCATCAGTCTGCTGCTGTTGCTGTTCTATTTCTCTCGCCATCGTTAACCTCTTTAGCAATCAGACAAATTTAGAAGGATAAGCCGTACTCACGCGCAGCTTCTGCCAACGCCTTGATACGGCCGTGATATTTATAACCTGAACGATCGAAAGCAACAGTATTGATACCCGCTTTTTTCGCTTTTTCAGCAATTAATTTACCGATTAGAGCTGCAGCAGCTATGTTGCCGCCATTTTTCAAATCTTTACGAACATCGGCTTCTACCGTTGAAGCACTAGCAATTACCTTATCGCCAGTTTCAGCAATAATTTGTGCATAGATGTGCGTATTGGTACGATGCACACATAGACGAGTAACTTTTAGCTCTGCAATTTTCGCACGGGTTTTACGTGCACGACGCAGGCGATTATTTACGTTGTTCATTTTTTATACCTTATTTCTTTTTAGTTTCTTTAATTGCTACCACTTCATCAGAGTAACGAACACCCTTACCTTTATAAGGCTCTGGTGCACGGTAAGCACGAATCTGCGCCGCAACTTGACCAACTACCTGCTT
>JAYTHN010000373.1:0-3069 GCA_043732505.1 Methylotenera sp. | reverse complement strand
TCCGCATCGCTAATCACAGGTGCGGTACACGTAATATCACCGACCGTTCTGAAACGAACTTGCATATCAATAATCTCTTCACCTGGTTTTGCAGGCGTAATTTCCGTTACAGGCATAATCGCGCCGCCACGCATCACAACAGGGCGGTTGTGTGCAAAATAGATGCTAGGTAAGCCTAAGTTCTCACGTTCGATATACTGCCAAACGTCCATTTCTGTCCAGTTTGAAATCGGGAAGGCGCGAATGTTCTCGCCTTTGTGCGAGCGTGCGTTGTATAGATTCCACAACTCAGGCCGTTGATTTTTCGGATCCCATTGACCAAACTCATCACGGAAACTCATGATGCGTTCCTTGGCACGGGCTTTTTCTTCATCACGGCGTGCACCGCCAATACAACAATCAAAACCAAACTCTTCAATGGCCTCAAGCAAGGTGACTGATTGATGCTTATTGCGTGATTCATCTGGTGTTATAAGCACGACCGTACCACGTTTCATTGAGTCTTCTACGCTACGTACAATCAAGCGTTCGCCTAACTCAGCGACACGTTGGTCACGGAAATCGATTACCTCTTGATAGTTATGGCCAGTATCAATATGCATCAAAGGAAACGGAAATTTCCCAGGACGAAAAGCTTTTTCTGCCAGACGTAAGATGCATAGTGAATCTTTGCCGCCTGAAAATAGCAATACTGGGTTAGAGCACTGTCCTGCTACTTCGCGCAAAATATAAATCGCTTCTGATTCAAGCCAATCCAAATGCGATAAAGGCTGGCGTATTAGAGGTTGTTTAGTCGTCATATTTTTTAGAATTTAAATCAAATTTATGCATTAATCACGTAACATCATTACGTAGTTTTTTCGGTTAGTTAACGTGTAGACCACATTCTTTATTGAGTGGATCTTCCCACCACCATCTACCAGCGCGTACATCCTCACCTACTGCAATACTGCGTGTACAAGGCGCACAGCCAATACTAGGGTAAAATTGATCGTGTAGTTTGTTGTAAGGCACGTTAAACATACGGATATAAGCCCAAACTTCTTTTTCTGTCCAATCACTTAATGGATTGAATTTCTCTAGTTGATTGCCTTCATCAAACTCACGGAAAGTTAGATCAACACGTGTGCTAGATTGCTCCGCACGCATACCCGTTACCCAAGCTTTCTTGCCTTTAAGTGCGCGCTGTAATGGCTCTACTTTACGCATGTGGCAACAAGCTTTACGTAACTCTATACTTTCGTAAAAAGCGTTGATGCCTTTAGAGCGTACATAATTTTCTACCGTTTCAGCTTGTGGGAAAAATATCTTCAGCTTGGTATTATAGGTTTGTTCAGTTGCAGCGATTAAATCATAGGTTTCAGTAGGTAAACGACCAGTATCTAATGAAAAAACCTCAATAGCTAATTTTTCACGCTGAATAATATCGGTCAGCACCATGTCTTCTGCACCCATGCTGTTAGCAAACGTGATTTCATGGTTGCTACCAAATTCTGCAATCGCTTCTTTTAACATGCTGACTACATGTGCATGTTTTTTTGTTACGGAAGCGATTAACGCATCGGTAAGGGTTGGCGATGTTGCAGGATTACGTGCAGGTGGACGGAGCCCAGAGATTAAACTTTGTGAGACTTCACCCGACATTAAGATGCCCTGTTATAGCGCGCAAAAGCAGGCAGTACTTCATCTACAGCGCCTTGATAAGGGATAGTAAAGTCATTAAGGCTAGCTAGAGCTTCTTCTGCATTTCTGTCCTTGCGAATAATATAACTATTGAACCCGCTACGTTTTAGAAAAAATAGTTGATCGCGAAGCACATCACCTACAGCGCGTAATTCGTTCTCGTAACCGTAGCGCGTACGTAATAATGTGCCTAACGAAAAAATACGACCATCAGCAAAGCGTTCTAAATGCACTGCGATAATTGGCAGGGCATTTAAATCAGATTGATTTTCTATTAAATCTGCAAGTACTTCATGCGTATCAATCCACACGCCCACTTCTTTTGCAGAAAGGCGAGATTGTAATTCTGCTTTGCGATGAATAAATACACTTAAGGGCGCAATTATTTTGCCACACGCAGGAATTTCTGTCCCTGAGATTTGTTCGTCAGTGACAGTTTTTTCACCAGTGAGTTTAAATAAAACTACTTTCCCTGCTTGTTTCCGTGCTTCAACTTGGCTTGGCGGTAGTTTAACGATAGCCCATTCATTTTGAACGATAGAAGCACTGTCGTTAGTATCGAGCTTGATTAAATTACTCATTCTGCTACCTCAGCGACATCTTTTGCATGTGCTTTATTTTCATAAACAAGTGCTTTGAACGGCGCAACACCTAAGCGGCGCACGGTATCAATAAAGCGTTCTTCATCTGTACGCTCTTGAATATATACATCAATTAATTTTTGTACCACTATTGGCATTTCTTCGGCTGAAAATGAAGGCCCAATCACGCTGGCAAGGCTAGCGTCATTACCCTGTTTACCGCCAATAGACACTTGATACCATTCAGAGCCGTCTTTATCCACACCTAAGATGCCGATATGTCCGACGTGATGATGCCCGCAAGCATTCATACAACCTGAAATATTCAGTTCGATTTCACCGATGTTATGCAAGTAGTCCAAATTATCGAATTGCATTTGAATCGCTTCTGCAATCGGGATGCTTTTAGCGTTGGCCAATGAGCAAAAGTCACCACCTGGGCAGCAAATAATGTCAGTCAACAAACCAATGTTTGGCGTAGCTAACCCATGTGCACGTGTTTTTTGCCACACGATGAATAAATCGCTTAGTTTCACATCGGCTAAAATCAAATTTTGCTCATGAGACACGCGTAGTTCGCCAAAACTATATTGATCAGCTAAGTCTGCAACCAAATGCATTTGCTGACTAGTCGCGTCACCTGGAGCTTTGCCATGGGGTTTCAGCGATAATGTAATAGCGCGATATCCGCTAGTTTTGTGCGGGTGTACGCAACGCTTAACCCAAGCTGCAAATGCTGGATTGCTTGAAATCGCCGCATGAAAGCTAGCATCATGCGCTGGTAATGTGTCGTATGGCATGGCTG
>JAYTHN010000372.1:0-3073 GCA_043732505.1 Methylotenera sp. | reverse complement strand
ACAAATATTAATGTTAAAATTCATTTAAAGAGCTCAAAATCAAATTAGCGCCTCATCTAACTGTCTCGGAGGATATTAAAGCTGCCTTTAAATATGTGATATCCGTACGAACACTTTGCGAGCTTACCGCTAAGAAAGGTAGTCTTGATCAGCGTTTTATACCATCTCCCTCAGCTTTGGAAGGAACGATGGGTCATCAGATAGTCACCTCAAGAAGAGGTTATTCTTACCGCACAGAAATTAGCCTCGCTGGGGAATTTCAAAACATCTATATTCGTGGCCGTGCAGATGGCTACGACCCTGACCTCAATCAACTGGAAGAAATTAAAACCTATAAAGGGCATTTAGATCGAATGCCCGATAATCACAGACAGCTGCATTGGGCACAAGCCAAAATATACGGTTATTTAATGTGTGAAGAACGTGATCTGACAAACATTAAAATCGCACTCATCTATTACAACGTAACTTCAAAAGATGAAACTCCATTTATTGAAGAGTTTTCCGCAAAAGAATTAAAGAGTTTCTTTGAGTACCATTGTGAATTGCTTCAAGCATGGGCAGAACAGGAATTGGCACATAGGGCATCAAGAAATAGTCAATTAACTGCTATCAATTTTCCTTATCCAGAATTTAGAACTGGGCAAAGAAAGCTAGCAGAATCGGTTTACAAAATTGCAAGATTAGAACGTTCTATGATGGTTCAAGCCACCACAGGCATCGGTAAAACCTTGGGTACATTGTTTCCATTGCTAAAAGCTATGCCTGAAACCAAGTTGGATAAGATATTTTTCTTAACGGCGAAGTCCTCTGGACGTGAACTTGGATTGAATGCGATTCGGACCATTAAAAAACCCAATCCAAAATTACATTTACGTACACTTGAATTAACTTCACGCCAAAAAGCTTGTGAGCATCCTGACAAATCTTGCCATGGTGAATCTTGTCCTCTAGCCAACGGCTTTTATGATCGGTTACCTACAGCTCGACTAGAAGCCTTGGATCAGAATATGATGGATAAGCAAACCATTAAAACAGTCGCTATAAAGCATCAAGTCTGTCCTTATTACTTAGCCCAGGATGTAGCCAACTGGAGTGATGTTGTAGTAGGTGACTATAACTATTACTTTGATCTATACGCAATGCTTTATGCTGGCACTGTGATCAACGAATGGAAAGTTAGCCTTCTCGTTGACGAGGCACATAATATGATTGAAAGAGCGCGAAAAATGTATAGCGCAGATCTTAGTTATGGTTATTTCAGTGAGATGCAATCCAAGGCGCCGAAAAGTCTAAAGGGAGTTTTGGATAAACTGAATGCCAGTTGGCTGTCAATTAATCAAAATCAAACTCAAGCTTATGAGGGATACAATTACATTCCAGAGGAATTTGAATTACATCTACAACGCACGTTAACAAAGATTACTGATTTTCTTGCAGAACATCCTACTCACAATGAGCCTAGCCTGCTCAACTTCTATTTTGATGCCTTGCAATTTTCAACCTTAGCAGAATCATTTGGATCACATTCGCTTTTTGATATTACCAAGAGTGATAGAAACGTCGGCCAATTCCAACAAGAGACAGTATTCAGTATCAGGAATGTAATACCTTCCAAGTTTCTGAACAAGCGTTTTGAGGCAGCAAGCTCAACTACATTGTTTAGTGCTACTTTAAGCCCGCCAGCATTCTACAGTGACCTATTAGGGTTACCCGATAAAACACCATTTTTAGATGTCGAGTCACCATTTTCTGCCACCCAATTATCTGTGAACATCATTAAACATATTTCTTCACGCTACCAAGACAGAGTTCGGTCTTTAAAGCCAATTGTAGAAGTTATGGGGACTCAATATTATGAGAAGCCTGGCAACTATATATTATTTTTAAGTAGCTTTGATTATCTGAATGATGTGAAACTATTGTTTGAAGAAACTTACCCAATCATTCCAATTCGCTCACAACTCAGAGTCATGTCAGAAGATGATAAGGAAAACTTTATTAATGAATTTACATTAACTTCCAAAGGTATTGCATTCGCTGTTTTAGGGGGAAGTTTTGGGGAAGCGATAGATTTGCCAGGTGATAAGCTGGTTGGGGCATTTATAGCTACATTGGGTCTGCCTCAAATCAATCAAATCAATGAGCAGATGCGCCTGAGAATGGATGAGATTTTTGGTTTAGGGTATGAGTACACTTATCTTTATCCAGGCCTCCAAAAGGTTGTACAAGCAGCTGGAAGGGTAATAAGAACACCTGATGATACTGGTATCCTATATTTAATGGATGATCGATTTACTCATCATAAGGTAGTGCAATTATTACCGAAGTGGTGGAATATCAAAAATTGGTAAATTTTTCTAAGTTTTATAAGTTACATATTTACACAAATTAGTACTACACTAAATTACTTATAAATAAAAGTAGATTGTATTGCTTCAATTTTATTGATGGTAAGCTCAATGGTTTGAGAAACTTAATTTGATGATTTATTTTTGTTTAAACTTTTCAATAAATATTCAGTTAAATTTACTATATTACTCTCTGCCTCTGAATCGGAGTACTCTTCCAGTGGCGTAACAATTTTAGTCTTTCCATCTTTAACTTTCTTAGCAGCAAGTTTATAAATAGTGGATGTAAAACTGTCTTGATATTTTTCAATATCCCAATTCTCTTTTCACCAATCAGTCGGTTAGCCATTTTCAGGTCTTCACCTTTTAAACCTGTTTTACCTGTCATAGGTAAATTAAGATCTGACGCTTTCCTTAATTCATCAGCCCAACGTATCGTATTCATTACAATAACATTGGGATAAACAACCAATATGGCTAAATGTTCCTTTGTATGAAGTATTAACTTCGCTACTGCAACTACGTTAGCACTTAGCATTACTTCTCTTAAAAAAAATATAAGTGAGATTCTTAAGTTTATGTAAGTAATATCCCACTTAACCTGCAAATGCTTAAATGTTTTATAAAAAGTATAAATTTGTTAGTAAATTCAAAGCACTGACTATGACCCACAATTTATTTAAGTTAACTTTCAATGCTTGTTTAGAAGTGCACTAGAGTTT
>JAYTHN010000371.1:0-10125 GCA_043732505.1 Methylotenera sp. | reverse complement strand
GAATACCAAAGTGGCCTGCCAATACAAGCAACAGCATGACAAAAACTGCCCAAAAATAACCTTGTTTCAAAGCTAATGTGCCGTAGCCAAATAATCGGTGTATAAGTAGATAAAAGCCAGAAAATAGGCCTAAATAAGAAACATAATTAAAGAACTTACCGGCTAACTGCCCTGCAACTTGCCTATCTTGCAAGGTATCAAATAGCACGTATGCAGCAGCGCCTGTTGCCCACAAAGCACCCACCCATAAAGTAATAACAATTAAGCTTAATTTATCTGACCAATGATTCATATTTACTATTTTTAATAAAGTTTAATTTTAAGATTTAAATATATTGAACATCTAAAATTTCATACTCTTTAACACCACCTGGTGCCATCACTTCTGCAATGTCGCCTTCTGACTTACCGATCAAACCACGTGAAATTGGTGAACTTACAGAAATTTTACCGTTTTTAATATCGGATTCATCGTCACCGACGATTTGATATGTAATGATAGTTCCGCTGTCTAAATCTTCAATTCTTACTGTAGAACCAAATACGCAGCGTCCATCTGCATGTAACGTGGTTGGGTCAATAATCATAGCGTTTGATAACTTTGCCTCAACTTCGTTAATGCGGCCTTCAATAAAACTTTGGCGCTCTTTAGCAGCTTCATATTCAGCATTTTCAGACAAATCACCCTGCGCACGTGCTTCAGCAATTGCCTGAATGATATATGGTCTATCAATACTACGTAGTTTAAGCAGCTCTTCTTTTAAAAGTGCTGCTCCTTTAACGGTAACTGGAATTTGGGTGACTGCCATACGACTTTTCCTTATCTAAAAAACAAAACCACACCCTAAGTCTGGCGTGGTTAATTTTAAATTCTACATGAATTTTAAAAACTTACACTAGTTCAAACACAAATATGCAAGATTTAATATGACAAACTAGTTAAGTAGTTTGTGTAAATTTTGAATCGATTCAACTTGTAGCTCTTGCATATGCGCCATTCCAATACACGCAGCCTTTGCACCTGCTAACGTAGTGTAGTAAGTCACCTTATTCTGCAATGCACTGCGGCGAATTTCATAAGAGTCCGCAACTGCACGCTTATCTTCTGTGACATTAACAATAAAACTAATATCACCGTTTTTGATCATATCAACAATATGCGGACGACCTTCAGCAACTTTATTGACTGAACCCACTTTTAAACCATGCGCTATCAGTGCGGCAGCCGTACCCTTGGTGGCTACCAAACTAAACCCTAATTGGTCCAAAGCTTCCGCAATTTCGACTACTTTTTTATAATCTTCTTTACGTACGCTAATAAATGCCCGGCCATCTTGAGGCAACTTAGTTGAAGCGCCTAGTTGCGATTTCAGAAACGCTTCAGCAAATGTCGCGCCTACACCCATCACCTCACCTGTAGACTTCATTTCAGGGCCTAGAATGGTATCTACTCCCGGGAATTTAATAAATGGGAAGACCGCTTCTTTCACTGAGTAAAACGGTGGAATGATTTCGCGCGTCACGCCTTGATCTTTAAGTGAAGTACCTATCATGCAACGTGCGGCGATTTTAGCTAATTGCAAGCCGCAGGCTTTAGACACAAACGGCACTGTTCTAGATGCACGAGGGTTCACCTCTAGTACAAACACTGTTTCAGCTTGAATAGCAAACTGTACATTCATTAAACCCACTACACCTAAGGCACGCGCCATCTGTTTAGTTTGGTCACGTAATTCATCTTGTAACTTAACTGACAAGCTATAAGGAGGCAAAGAACATGCAGAATCACCAGAGTGAACGCCCGCTTGTTCAACGTGTTCCATAATACCGCCAATAATGACATCGCCCGTGTTATCGCAAAGTGCATCCACATCTACTTCAAGTGCATCGTTCAAGAATCTATCTAATAAGACCGGTGATTCATTTGAAACTTTTACGGCTTCGCGCATATACCGTTCAAGCTGTGACTGCTCTTGTACGATCTCCATTGCGCGGCCGCCAAGCACGTAACTTGGACGCACCACTAGCGGATAACCGATTTCTAAAGCTGAGCGCAGCGCTTCTTCTGGGGTTCTGGCTGTACGGTTTGGCGGCTGTTTTAACCCCAACTCTTGCAACATTTTCTGGAAGCGCTCGCGGTCTTCTGCTTTATCAATCGCATCTGGCGTAGTACCAATAATCGGCACACCAGCTTTTTCTAAAGCACGTGCAAGCTTCAATGGTGTTTGACCACCATATTGCACAATCACACCCACTGGTTTTTCTAGCGCAACTATTTCTAGCACATCTTCCAATGTCACCGGCTCAAAATACAAGCGGTCCGACGTGTCGTAATCGGTTGAAACAGTTTCAGGGTTGCAGTTAACCATGATGGTTTCATAACCATCTTCGCGCATCGCAAACGCTGCGTGTACACAGCAGTAATCAAACTCAATCCCTTGACCGATACGATTTGGCCCACCACCCAAAATCATGATTTTCTTTTTATTCGTTGGTGCCGCTTCGCACTCTTCTTCATAAGTTGAATACATATAAGCCGTATTGGTCGCAAACTCAGCGGCACAAGTATCTACCCGTTTGTATACAGGGCGCACTTGTAATGCTTGACGATAAGCACGTATGGCATGCTGATCCGTACCTAATAAAGTCGCTAAACGCCTGTCTGAAAAACCGCTACGTTTTAGTTTAAGCAAGGCTTGCTTGTCGAGATCAGCAATATGCTTACCTCTAAGCACTTGTTCGCGATCAATTAAATCTTTGATTTGCACTAAGAACCAACTATCGATTTTAGAAATATCATAGACTTGCTTAACCGTCATACCCATTCTAAAAGCATCACCGACATACCAAATACGCTCGGGTCCTGGCACGCCCATCTCTTTGGTAATGGTATCTAAATCTGTCGTTTTTTCGTCTAAACCATCTACGCCAACTTCCAGACCACGCAAGGCTTTTTGGAATGACTCTTGGAAAGTACGGCCAATCGCCATCACTTCACCCACAGATTTCATTTGCGTTGTTAAACGTGAATCAGCTTGTGGAAATTTTTCAAAAGCGAAACGTGGAATCTTGGTGACTACATAATCAATTGATGGCTCAAATGAGGTTGGTGTCGCACCGCCAGTAATTTCGTTTCTAAGTTCATCTAACGTAAAGCCAACCGCTAACTTTGCAGCCACTTTAGCAATTGGGAAACCAGTTGCTTTTGAAGCAAGTGCAGATGAACGTGACACCCGCGGATTCATCTCAATCACAATCATGCGGCCATCATCAGGATTAATCGCAAACTGTACGTTTGAACCACCAGTATCTACACCAATCTCACGCAATACTGCCAATGAGGCATTACGCATGATTTGATATTCCTTATCAGTCAGCGTTTGTGCAGGTGCCACAGTAATGGAGTCACCAGTATGCACGCCCATTGGATCTAAGTTTTCAATTGAACAAATGATGATGCAGTTGTCAGCAGAGTCTCGTACCACTTCCATCTCGTATTCTTTCCAACCGAGTAGGGACTCTTCAATTAGCAACTCATTGGTTGGCGAGGCATCTAGACCGCGCTCACAAATCATTACAAATTCTTCACGATTGTACGCGATACCGCCACCACTGCCACCCATAGTAAATGAAGGCCTGATAACCGCTGGGTAACCAATATTAGCCTGCACTTGCAACGCCTCTTCCATGCTATGCGCAATCATAGAGCGCGCTGAACCTAGACCAATTTTGGTCATAGCTTCTTTAAATTTTTGGCGGTCTTCGGCTTTATCAATCGCTTCTTTGGAAGCGCCAATTAGCTCAACATTGTATTTAGCAAGTACACCATGTTTGTCTAAATCTAATGCACAATTTAAAGCGGTTTGTCCACCCATCGTCGGCAATAAAGCATCCGGACGTTCTTTGGCAATAATTTTTTCAACAATTTGCCAAGTTACAGGCTCAATGTAAGTTGCATCCGCCATTTCAGGGTCAGTCATAATAGTAGCTGGGTTAGAGTTAACCAAGATAACGCGGTAACCTTCTTCACGCAACGCTTTACATGCTTGTGCACCAGAGTAGTCGAACTCACAGGCTTGGCCAATAACGATTGGACCCGCGCCGATGATGAGAATAGATTTAATGTCGGTACGCTTAGCCATTAGCCAGCCTTTCTTTGTTCTGATTTTACTGCTTGCATCATACTAATAAAGTGATCAAACAAATAACTCATTTCCGTAGGACCAGGGCTGGCTTCAGGGTGACCTTGAAAACTAAACGCAGGTTTGTCAGTGCGCGCGATACCTTGCAAGCTGCCGTCAAATAGCGACACATGCGTGGTTTTAATATTTGCTGGTAGTGTTGATGCATCTACAGCAAAACCATGATTTTGACTTGTGATATACACACGTTTTGTTTCAATATCCTGCACAGGGTGGTTTGCACCATGATGGCCGAACTTCATTTTATGTGTTTTTGCGCCACTGGCTAAACCCAGCAATTGATGACCTAAGCAGATGCCGAAAGTTGGAATACCCGCATCTACGATGAGCTTAATCGCTGTGATCGCATAATCACATGGCTCAGGATCACCAGGGCCGTTAGACAAAAAGACTCCATCCGGCTTGAAAGCCAGCGCATCTGCTGCAGTCGCTTGTGCAGGCAATACAGTCACTTTACAGCCACGCGAAACTAACATGCGGAGAATATTACGTTTTACACCATAGTCATAAGCGACTACATGAAAATGTTGTGCAGGCGCATCAGTAAAGCCTTTACCCAATGCCCATTCCCCATCGGTGAATTCGTAAGGCTTTGCACAGCTCACTACTTTCGCCAAGTCCATCCCCGTTAATCCTGGGAAGCCTGCAATAAGGCTCTGCGCTAAAGCAACGGCCTTAGCTTCATCTGCCTCGCCAGCGATGATAGCGCCAGTTTGCGCACCTTTTTCGCGAAGGATTCTAGTGAGTTTACGCGTATCGATATCTGCAATCGCCACAATATGATTGGCAAACAAATATTCAGCTAATGATTGCGTGCTTCTGAAATTACTGTGGGTTAATGGCAAATCACGAATAATCAAACCACTGGCATATACTTGGCCAGATTCAACATCTTCCGGGTTAACTCCGTAATTACCGATGTGAGGATAAGTGAGTGTAACGATTTGCTTAGTGTAAGATGGATCAGTTAGAATTTCTTGATAACCTGTCATTGAAGTGTTGAATACCACTTCAGCAACAGCATGTCCAGAAGCACCAATTGATGTACCACGAAACACAGTTCCATCTGCAAGTACGAGTATGGCGGGCAGGTTTTGTGGCACAATAACTCCTTGTTTTACAGCGTTAAATAATTTTTATTCTTATTCCATCATGAACAGATGGCAGATATGCAAAACGGGATGAGTTGTTATACTCCTCCCGTTTCAGAATTAACGAATTATAGCGAAAAACTGTCCACATTTCAACGATAAAAATGTAAATAGATAATGACAAAGCAAAAGGCTCATCATGATTAAATCAATTTCTGAACTCATCACAGCGCATCATATACACGAAGTAGAGTGTGTTATTCCATTTATGACAGGTATTGCCAGAGGCAAAATTTTGCCTAAAGATTTATTTTTAAATGCAGGTGAAATGCGCTTACCAAAGAGCGTGCTGCTCAACACTGTGAACGGTCAACAACCTGACAATGGCCCTTATGAAGGTGATACAGACCCTGACATGGTCTGCAAGCCTGACACCTCCACTTTTCGCATTGTACCCTGGGCGGCCGAGCCAGTAGCTGTGGTGATTCACGATTGCTTTGAATGGGATGGTTCGCCAGTTGCATTATCGCCCCGCGCTGTATTTCGCCGTGTGATTGAGTCATAACAGAACGTGGCTGGCGACCAATAGTAGAGCTGAGATGGAGTTCTACCTAGTCGCTCGCCACCATAATCCACATGAGCCTTTGCAGCCACCTATTGGTCGTACAGGTACGCCAGAATCTGGCAGACAAAGTTATTCTATTGATGCGGTAAATGATTTTGACCCCATTTTTATGGAGCTTTCCAAGTTCTGCGATGTACACAGATTAGGCGTTGAAACCTTGATTCACGAGGCTGGCGCAGGCCAAATGGAAATTAACTTTACGCATGGGGACCCGCTAGAGTTAGCTGATCGCGTATTTTTATTGAAGCGCACTGTGCGTGAAACTGCATTAAGACATGGCATTTTCGCGACCTTTATGGCAGAATCGACGGAGTCAGAAACTGGTAGCGTGATGCATATCCATCAAAGCATTATTGATGCTGATGGACAGAACATTTTTAGCAAGGCTGATGGCAGTGCTAGTTCAGAGTTCTTTCATTATATAGCTGGCCTGCAAACCTATGTACCACAATTGATGCCAATGTTCGCGCCTTATGTGAACTCATACCGATGCCTTTCACCTTTTATGTCAGCCCCTACCAATTTGAGCTTGGGTTACGACAATCGCACTTGTGGTATTCGTATTCCAAATTCAGATGCCCATAATAGGCGCATAGAAAATCGCGTGCCTGGTGTGGATGTAAATCCTTTTTTTAGCGATAGCCGCCACCTTAGCTTGCGGCTATCAAGGTATGGTTGATGCCTTGCAACCTGCCGAACCGTTGAGCACTATCACTTGGAATATGGCACATGACTTGCCGCACCACATTGAAGACGCCATTGAAAAACTACGAGCCTGCACAGCTATGCATGACCTGTTAGGTGCAAAATTTGTTGATGCGTTTTGTGCAGTGAAAGAGTTAGTATATGGTAATTATAATCGGGTGATTAGCTCTTGGGAGCGTGAGCATTTGTTGCTACTAGTTTAGATTTAGTTGGCAGACTCTGAATGATCGGCCGTATAAACTGAGTAACAATTTCGACCTTGTCTCTTAGCAACGTACATCGCACTATCCGCATATTTAATCAGATTGTAAGGATCATTATCATGCTTAGGATAAAACACAATACCCACACTTGCGCCGATATGTAATAGATGTCCTGCAATAGTAAATGGCATCGCTAATTCAGCCAAAATCTTCTGTGCAGGTGTTATTGCTTCTTGCTCAACTGTAAGTTTTGGCAACAGCACAATAAATTCATCCCCGCCGATAAGCGCAGCTGTGTCCTCTTCCCTCAACAAACTAACGAGTCGCGCGGCGACTTTTTTTAATAATTCATCGCCAACAGCATGTCCATAAGTGTCATTAATTATTTTAAAGTTATCTAAATCAATAAAAAACACTGTTACTGTACCTTGAGTGCGCTTAGCTGACTTAAGTGCTTGAGTCATTCTGTCTAATAATAATCTACGGTTTGGCAAGCCAGTCAATGCATCATTATTAGCGAGCTCATTAAGTTGTGAAGTTGAATACAATTGCTCTGAAAACAATTTATCCCGAACTTTATTTTGATAGAAAAAGCTAATAAAAATACCTAAAAATATCAGGGTGATGACTACTGACACAATGGTCATTTTAAGCACACGCCTATTCCAATCTGTGGCCGCAACATCAATACTCAACATCACAAAGTTAGGCGTGTGGGTAGTTGATGTGACAGGAACCCGCGTACTGACCCAAGTACCCCAATGATCTGTCACTGGTCCTTCTACATTTGGCTTTCTGGTATTCATCGCATGCCTCAACTCTGCACTTGCTTAGACAAAAACTTCACCCAGCTGTGAAATTTCTGATGACGGTTGCGGGCTAGCATCTAATAAAAAACTTAACTTGATTATTATCTTGATAAAGCAAATAAATAAAATGGCACTCAGAATTTACTTTACATGCGTTTTTAAGTTGCAGTTCAAGTTGTTCTAAATCGCTCGCTTTAATTTGGTTGGGGTTAACATTTAACCTAGCCGCGAATGGCTTCTAATCAATAGATTGCCCTATTGTATTGGTATAAGTAAACAAATTATCCCGCATTTCCTCATCTTGAGCGTGACTCAAATAGATGCTGAACATGACGCCGATAAACAACGTCAGAAAGAATAAAATGAAGTACCCGAATTTTGGCTGATATTGTATATGTCTCAATTTTATAAATTTAAGCATATGGTTAAATATCAAACATTATGTAGTAATATAATATTTAACTTGAGAATTTAGATCTATTTTTTTAAATTTAAAACGTCTTGCATGTCATACAAACCTGACGTTTTGTCATTTAAGAACTTAACCGCACGTAATGCGCCTAAAGCAAATGTAGCGCGGCTACTCGCTTTATGCGTTAGCTCGACACGCTCTCCGATGCCTGCAAATAACACAGTATGGTCTCCCACCACATCACCACCCCGTACTGTCGCAAAACCTATGGTACTAGGGTCGCGTTCACCTGTTACACCCTCACGACAATATACTGCACATTCCTTTAAGTTTCGCCCTAATGCGCTTGCCGCCGCTTCTCCTAGGCGCAATGCCGTACCAGAAGGTGCATCTATTTTATGTCGGTGATGCGCTTCAATAATTTCAATATCGTACCCTTCATTCAATATCATAGCGGCTGACTGTACTAAGTTGATGAGTAAAGTCACCCCTACACTCATATTTGGTGCAAATACGATTGCAATATTTTTAGCTACAGCTTCAATCGCAAGTTTTTGCTCAATTGAAAAACCTGTAGTGCCAATAATCATTTGCACATTGGCTGTTTGGCATGCTCTTAAATACAACATACATGCTTCAGGACGTGTGAAGTCAATTAATACATCTGCACCTTTTAAAGCAACTTCAATATCATCCGTCACTATTACGCCAGATATTTTGCCTTGTTGCTCACCTGCATCGTGTCCTAATTGTGGATTGTCTGCTCTATCGAGTGCGCCACTGAGTACTAAATTAGCATCTGCAAAAACACACTCCAATAAAACGTGGCCCATACGGCCAGAACAGCCAGCAATCACCACTTTAATAGGGTTTGTCATAACATTAGTATGCATGACTTAAAATCCTATTTTTTCTAGCATTTTGTCAAAGAATCCAGGTGATGCTTCTGCTGGTAAGTCTTTTGGCCTAGGCACTTCTTTATTACCCGCGCGCGGATCATTAACATTTGACTCAGAAGCAGCATGTTCTGGTGCGACTTTCAAGTTTTTATCGAATTGCATACCAGCGGGAGACTCATAAACGGGTTGTATTATTGACTCTGGCGCAACAGGCGTTGTATCTGCTGGGTTTGGTAGCGCTTCAGCATTGGGCTTGGCTGCATCTGGGTCAGCAACTACAGGCGCAATGATCTCTGGAGCTGCAGATACTGGAGGAGCTACAGGCGCTGTTCCAAGAGGGGCAACAACTTGAGGCACAGAAGGCGTGTGAATTTCTGTCATAGGTAAAACCTCTAAAGGAACGGCCAACATAGAGTTAGGTTCTTCATTCATTGAGGACGCTTCACTAGACTCAGGCTCTTTAGTAGATTCTGTTGCATCCCCTTTTGCTTTAGCTTCTGCCGCATCTTTAGCCGATTTATCTTTGGCTAAACTAGCATCGTTTTTTTCCCAGAATTTAAGTTTATCGATGACGCCTTTCCCCTCTGGTTTTACCCCAGGCTTAACGATACGTGTACCTATATCCACATGCACGTCACTTTCTTTAGCTTTTTCAGCATTACTTGGTGTAACATCACCGCGTACAGTTTTTAGTACTTCACTTTCAAAATCTAAAATTACGCGACGTTGCTCAGTAATTTTGCCATTTTCACGAAGTTGATAAACATAATCCCAGCGTTTGTCATGAAAACTATCCTGAATGAGTGGTGTACCCATAATAAAACGTACTTGCGATTTCGTCATACCAGGACGTAATTGCAGCAACATTTTAGAGGTGACCACATTGCCTTGTTGTACATCAAGTTTAAACGGCTTTACCGTTGGTAAAGCGGTGCCACAAGCCGTACATAAAATCGCTAATAAAATAAAGGAGTAACGCATATCATGACTTTAATTTGAATTAACGTTAATATAACACGTAGATAGCGAACCCAAAACACTGTCATTACTCAGGGTATCTCTAAAAGTACAATTTTTGATGTAAATATTACGTCATTTAAAAATTTGCATTTCTAGAGACATCCTAATAATTATGGCAAACAAATATTAAGAGTACATTATTATGCATGATCAAAAAGA
>JAYTHN010000370.1:0-3085 GCA_043732505.1 Methylotenera sp. | reverse complement strand
TTTTGTTGTTATGCCAATCTCATGCAGGTTATTTACTGCTCTGCCAATTATTAAGTCGTGCCTATTTAACGAATCAATATAGAGGTCGTGCAGAGTTTAAGCGTGATTGGTTCGTTGAACTTGGTACTGAAGGATTATTATTACTTTCTGGCGCGCAAGCAGGTGATATCGGCTTGGCGATTGCGCAACATAACCTAAGCTTAGCTAATAAATTAGCCAGTGAGTGGCAGAACTTATTTCCTGAACGTTTTTATCTAGAAGTACAGCGTGTGGCAATCGACACACAAAAGTCCCAACAAGAAGAATACATACAGCAAGTGCGTACCATAGCAAATGCACTAAATCTGCCTCTCGTGGCCACGCACCCCATACAATTTATTACGCCTGATGATTTTAGGGCCCATGAAGCCCGTACATGTATTTCAGAAGGCTATGTACTAGCAGACACGCGTCGCCCGAAAAATTTTACTACTGAACAATACTTCAAAACGCAGGCTGATATCGCTACTTTATTTGCCGATATGCCTGAAGCGCTTACTAATAGTGTGGAAATTGCTAAACGCTGTAACTTGTTGCTAACACTGGGTAAAAATTACTTACCGAACTTTCCTACACCGAATAATGAGAGCCTAAACGAATATTTAGTGAGTGAGGCTCGTAAGGGGTTAGTAGGGAGACTGGAAGTCTTGTACCCAGATGCGCAGTTACGTGAAAGCAAACGTACTGAATATGATGCGCGATTAGATTTTGAGACTAACGTCATCAATCAAATGGGTTTTGCTGGTTACTTCTTAATTGTAGCTGACTTTATCAATTGGGCTAAAAATAATGGTGTGCCAGTGGGTCCAGGGCGTGGTTCTGGGGCTGGCTCTGTAGTGGCTTATAGTTTAGGCGTTACGGATTTAGATCCGCTTGAATATAACCTATTGTTTGAGCGCTTTCTGAATCCAGACCGCGTTTCTATGCCCGACTTCGATATCGACTTTTGCCAAGAAGGGCGTGATCGCGTCATTGATTACGTGAAGCAAAAATATGGCTTAGAGGCCGTTTCACAAATCGCTACTTTCGGTACTATGGCGGCTAAGGCGGTGATTCGCGATGTTGGCCGTGTATTAGATTTGCCGTTTCATTTCGTGGATGGTATCAGTAAGCTTATCCCACTAGAGCTCGGCATCACTTTGTCTGATGCACTAATAAAAGAGCCACAATTAGCAGAGCGTAGAGAAAATGAAGAAGAGTTGCGTGAGCTTTTAGAGCTGGCGTTAAGATTAGAAGGTTTAGTGCGTAACGTCGGTATGCATGCGGGTGGTGTGCTGATTTCACCGGGTAAGATTTCTGATTTTTCACCAATATATTGCCAGGCTGATGGTGCAAGTTTAGTCAGCCAATATGATAAAGATGATGTCGAAGCCGTTGGCTTAGTTAAGTTCGACTTTTTAGGTTTAAGGACGCTGACAATTCTGGAACTAGCATTGGTGAATGCCAATAAACAGCGCGCAGAGCAAGAGCTGCCACCCTTATCTTTCGCTACTTTACCTCTCAATGACAAGAAAACATTCCAGCTGTTAAAGACCGCCAATACTACAGCTGTATTTCAGCTAGAGTCGCGCGGTATGAAAGACATGCTTAAGCAAGCGTTGCCCGATTGCTTTGAGGATATTATCGCCTTGGTCGCATTGTATCGCCCTGGTCCTATGGATTTGATTCCAGATTTTTGCCGTCGTAAACATGGCAAGCAGCGTGTGGAGTACCCACATCCACTCACTGAGCCAATCTTAAAAGAAACTTACGGTATTGCGGTGTACCAAGAGCAGGTGATGCAGATTGCTCAAGTAGTGGCGGGTTATAGCCTTGGCGGTGCAGACTTACTACGCCGCGCGATGGGTAAAAAGAAAAAAGAAGAAATGGATGCCCAACGTCAGATATTTACTGAGGGTGCTGTCAAAAACAACATGACCAAACAACAGGCGACAGAGTTGTTTGATTTGCTAGAAAAATTTGCTGGCTACGGTTTTAATAAATCACATGCCGCAGCTTATGCGCTGGTGGCTTATCAAACGGCATATTTGAAGGCGCATTATCCTGCTGCGTTTTTAGCGTCAACATTATCTGCGGATATGAATAATACCGATAGTGTGCATATTTTCTATGATGATTGCGCACCGAATCAGATAGAAGTTTTGCCGCCAGATGTGAATCATAGCGACCTTAAATTCATGCCGATCAGTAATCAACAAATCTTATATGGTTTAGGTGCGGTAAAAGGCACAGGTCAGGCTGCGATTGAATTGATATTACAAGCGCGTCAGCAAGATGGCCCATTTAAAGACCTGTTTGATTTTTGCAATCGCTTGGATTTGCGCAAAGTGAATCGCCGCGTGGTGGAATCTTTGATTCGTGCTGGCGCGTTTGATAAACTTTCACCTAGCCGTAATGCATTATTGGCGGGCGTAGCCATGGCAATGGCTGCGGCCGAACAAAATAGCGCTAACAGTAATCAAAATAGTTTGTTTGGCGAAGCCGCTGACAAAGCAGTGAATGTTTTACCTAATGTACCCGACTGGACTGAACAGCAGCGTCTGTTAGAAGAAAAAGCGGCGCTTGGATTTTATTTCAGTGGACATCCATATTGGGCGTATCAAAAAGACTTAAGTCAGTTTGTGAGCACTACGCTGGCCAATTTAAGCCCTAAAGAGCAACCGCAGTTGTTGGCTGGTATTGTGTCTGGGGTGCGTAACCGCATGACAGCACGAGGGAAAATGGCGATAGTGGGTTTAGATGATGGCACCACGCGGATAGAGGTGGTGGTGGGCAATGATTTGCTCAATCAATACCAATCTTTATTAAAAGATGATCAACTGATTATTGTTGAGGGCCGCGTGAGTAATGATGAATTTTCTGGCGGAGTGAGAGTAAATGCTAGAAAACTACATGATTTATCTAGCCTTAGAAATAGCCGTGCGAGTTTTTTAAAGATTTCATGTAATGGTCAAGCCGATGCGATTAAATTAAAAACTTTGTTAAAGCCTTACTGCAAAAGTGTATCTGATGAACAACGCGGCTGTGCGGTAAAGGTGGAATATCA
>JAYTHN010000369.1:0-10263 GCA_043732505.1 Methylotenera sp. | reverse complement strand
TGTTTACAACTTAAAATTATCAGAGCGCCGTGCTAACCAAGTGAAAGACTACTTAGTTTCACAAGGTGTAGATGCAAGTCGTCTTAAAGCAATTGGTAAAGGTAAATCTGAGCCAGTTTCTGATTGTAAGGGTATTAGAGGTAAAAAATTAATCGAATGCCTAGCTCCAGATCGTCGTGTTGTTATTTCAGCGGAAGGTCAAACTGAGTCGGGTTGTAAATAATTGATTAAATAAACGCTTAGCCACTTTTTGTTAGACTAAATTATGTTATTAAGCTAAATTTAAGTCTTAAAACTAAAGCCTCGCAATTGCGGGGCTTTTTTATTGGTAAAATAATTATATGTTTAATACAAATCAACTCTCTCATTCTAGTATAACTGCAGACCTTGTCATTGAAGCACGCTGGATTGCAACTGCGGTATCAAACCGGCCTGTACTAGAAAATCATGCAGTCATTGTATGTGCAGGTTTAATCGTTGAAATATTGCCTATTACTGATGCTAGACAAAAATATTCAGCAACGTCACTCGTGTGCTTGGGCGACCATGTTTTGATTCCAGGATTAATTAATCTGCATACCCATGCTGCTATGAGCTTAATGCGAGGTATTGCAGATGACATTCCTTTAATGCCATGGTTAAATGACCATATATGGCCAGCTGAACGAGCAGTAGTTTCAGAACGTTACGTAAAAGATGCTTCATTATTAGCTTCTGCTGAAATGTTAAGTGGCGGCATTACTTGTTTTAATGATATGTATTTTTATCCACAAGCCACAGCCGCTGCCGCTAGCCAAGCTGGTATGCGTGCTAATCTGGGTTTGGTTGTAATGGAGTTTCCATCAGCATACGCAAGTGATGCCGATGATTATTTGCAAAAAGGTGGAGTTGCCCACGATAGCTGGCGCAATAATCCACTCATCACCTCATCTTTAGCACCACATGCACCTTATACTGTTTCTAATCAAACTTTTGAGAAAGTGATTACCTATGCCGAGCAATTAGGCGTAGGTATTCATACACATTTGCACGAAACACGCCATGAAATTGCGAAATCTGAAGCGCAGTTTGGTTTGCGGCCATTACAAAGAGTTGCTGAGTTTGGTTTATTAGGCCCGAATTTAATTGTTGCGCATTGTGTGCATTTGCAACCCAATGAAATCAATTTGCTCGCTGATTATGGTTGCCATGTTGCACACTGTCCTAGCTCAAATTTAAAACTTGCCAGTGGAATAGCGCCAATTGCACAATTATTATCGCGTGGGGTGAATGTTGGATTAGGCACTGATGGTGTAGCAAGCAATAACCGTTTAGATATTTTCGCAGAAATGCGTTTAACTGCACTATTAGCAAAAGGCATTAATGAAGACGCGACAGTGCTTCCGGCACATCAAGTGCTTGAAATGGCGACGATAAACGCAGCTAAAGCGTTGGGTTTAGAGCAAAAGATTGGCTCAATTGAAGTAGGGAAATTAGCTGATTTAGTCGCTGTAGAATTAAGTGATTTAGCTTCAGCGCCCTATTATGATGCAATCTCGCACTTGGTCTATAGCTGCGGACGCGAGCATGTAACACATACTTGGGTCGCGGGTGAATTACGCTATAGTAATGGTGTCTATTCCAATATAGAACCGATGGAATTAAAGGAAATTATTAACACATGGCAACCAAAACTCATGCAACACAAACTGAAGCAGCACACACTATGAGCCCAGATTTTAGGAACGCAGACGAATTAGAGTTGCAAAAGTTTGGCGACCTTGCACATAAGTGGTGGGATAAAAATAGTGAATTCAAACCTTTGCACGAGCTGAATCCATTACGATTAAGCTATATAGATGGCCTAGTAAGCTTGAGAGGCAAGCGTGTGCTTGATGTAGGCTGTGGCGGCGGTATTCTATCAGAATCTATATACTTTAAAGGTGCAGTTGTTACTGGCATTGATTTAGGTGAAAAGGCACTCAATGTTGCTAAGCTACATCAACTAGAAAGTGGAGCAAAAGTCAATTATCAATATATTTCTGTAGAGCAATTAGCGGCAGAACAGTCCGCTAGTTTTGATGTGGTCACGTGTATGGAAATGTTAGAGCATGTGCCAGATCCTGCTGCTATTGTTGCCGCTTGTGCACAGTTGGTTAAGCCAGGTGGCTCGGTATTTTTTTCTACGATTAACCGTAACCCTAAATCTTATTTGTTTGCTGTCATTGGCGCTGAATACCTATTGAATTTATTACCAAAAGGTACTCATGATTACGCGAAATTCATTAAGCCTTCTGAGATATCAAGCTGGGTTAGGCGAACTGATTTGAACGTGGCTAATATTCGCGGCATGCGTTATAACCCAATTATGCAACACTACAGTTTGGGTGATGACGTGTCTGTAAATTACATGATGCACACTGTTAAATCAGTGGTTTGAGTATGGTGTTATTTGATTTAGACGGCACTTTAGTCGATACCGCCCATGATTTAGGGTTAGCGCTCAATGTGCAATTAGCACGTTATGGTAAGCCCGCGCTTACACATGATGAAGTTTGGCCAATCGCATCACATGGCTCACAAGGCTTATTAGCAATAGGTTTTGGTATTACGCCTGCTGATAAAAACTTTGAAGCGATGAAGACTGAATATTTAGATTTGTACGAAAGTGTATTTACTAATAATCCTAGCTTTTTACCAGGTATTGCCGAGCTTCTTAATCAGTTAGAGTTAGCGGGTATTAAATGGGGAATCGTCACTAATAAGCCGCGTAGATTTTCAGTTGATCTAACCAAATCGGTTAAGATGGGTGCAAGCAATTTATATGAACAAGCCGCTTGTTTAGTATGTGGCGATGATGCATCACAACCAAAACCTGCCCCTGATACGCTATTAATGGCTTGTGAAGAAACAAACACTATACCTAGTAATTGTGTATACGTTGGCGATGCTGAACGTGATGTGCAAGCGGGTAAAGCAGCTGGAATGAAAACGATAGTGGCTTTATTTGGCTACATTGCTGATTCGGATAAGCCAGCAGAGTGGGGTGCAGATGCTATGATTAATAAGCCTAGTGAATTACTTAGCTTGCTTTAAAGTCACAAAACGCTTCAACTAAGTGATGCTGCGCCGCTCCATCATTGCCTGTGCCAGTGTGCCGCTATCTACGTATTCAATTTCACCACCCATGGGCATGCCTCGAGCAATACGGCTAGTTTTAATGCCACGTGTACGCAGTAACTCGCTTATATAATGAGCTGTGGCGTCACCTTCAACAGTGTAATTAGTTGCTAAAATCACTTCTTGCACGTTGCCATCTTGTGCACGTTTGATGAGTTTATCTAAATGAATCTCTTTTGGACCTATGCCATCTAGCGGCGACAATCTGCCCATGAGTACAAAATATAAGCCAATGTAAGCGCGAGTATTTTCTAACATTAGCAAATCAGTTGGCATTTCTACTACACACAATAAGCTTTTATCTCGACTATCCTCAGCACACAGCGGACAAATTGGCTGCTCACTGAATGTATTACATAGTTTGCAATGGTCAACCACCTGTAGAGCATTATCCAGCGCTATTGCCAAGCCATTCGCACCTTTTCTATCACGTTGTAAAAGATAGTAAGCCATACGTTGTGCTGACTTTGGCCCAACGCCAGGCAAGCAGCGCAAACTATCGATTAATTGTTCAAGAGCTGGTGAATTTTTCATCAATGACTAGATTGTGTTTTTAGAAAGGCAGTTTCATGCCTGCAGGCATATAGTTTGCCATGCGTGCAGATGAAGTAGCCTCAGCTTTTGCTGTTGCATCATTTAATGCGATGACTAATAAATCTTCTAACGTTTCTTTATCATCCATTACGCTGTCATCTAACGTGACGCGTTTCACTTCATTTTTGCAGGTCATTTGCACTTTTACTAGACCATTCGCTGCAATGCCTTCTACGTCTATATTACCAAGCTCTTCTTGTGCTTTAGCCATATTGGTTTGCATCTGCTGAGCTTGCTTCATTAAATTACCCATGCCGCCTTTCATCATCTTACATTCTCCTTAAATTGGTTTAATTGAATTGGGGATAATAGATGCCCCAAAGTCATTTATCAAAGCTTGTACAAAGCTATCATCTTCAATGGCGCTCTCAGCTTTGGCTTGAGCATGCGCTTTTTCTTGCGAAATTAGTTTGGCAGGCGTATTACCCGTGCCGCCTATGCTGAATTGCAGTTTGATTTTCTTACCAAAATACTGACAAATAGCAGTGCCTAATTTTTCCTGATAATTCGGCACTAATAAATGCTTCTGCGATTCTGGCACACTCAGTGAAATACTATTTTCATCATAGCTAACCAGTTCACAATGCTGTGCCAGTGTTCGCACTAGGCCTAGTTTTAACTCATCTAATAATCCACGCCAGTTACCGTTAAAGTTGCTAGGTGAATTATCAGGCGCTGTACTTGTTATGCTGTTTTCAACAGCAGGTTCATTTACAGTGTGTGCTGTTTGAATATCTGCAGTTAAAGTGTAAGTATTTGTACCACTATTATCTGGCTCTCTCGATAGGACTACCACTGGCTTTACCACTAGTTGTGGTGTTGGCGTATTCGCTAAAGATGCACTAATTGACCTGTTAGGCTCTGGTTTGTTAGCTATTTTTTGCTGATTACTTTCAATATGACTTACATGAGATTTAACTTCGTTTGGCGTGAATGCCAACATACGCAATAAACTCATGGTAAAGCCAGCAAACTCATCAGGCGCTAATCCAATATCGCGACGACCTAATAATGCAATTTGATAATACAACTGTAGCGTTTCCGCTGGAATTTTTTGCGCTAATGCTAACAGTGCATGACGTTCAGGTAAGTCATCAGCGATGCTCTCTGGCACAGTTTGAGCCACTGCAATTTGATGTAACAATTGTGCTAAATCATTGAGTGCAGCTTCGAATGAAATACTACGCTCTTCCATAGACTTAGCTTGAGAAATGATGCTAACGCCGTCATTTGCAACTAGTGCCTCTAGAAGCTGATATAAATAACTCTGATCAATTGCGCCTAACATAGCGCGTACTTCAGCTTCATTCACTGTTTGACCACCATAAGCAATCGCTTGGTCAGTGAGTGATAGTGCATCACGCATGCTGCCTGCTGCGGCTCGTGATATTAAATGTAATGCACTGGCTTCAAAGGCAATGTTTTCTTGAGTCAGTATATTTTGTAAATGCCCCGTAATCGAAGTGCCAGCCATTTGACGCAGATTAAACTGTAAACAGCGTGATAGCACTGTTACGGGCACTTTTTGTGGGTCAGTTGTAGCGAGAATAAATTTAACGTGCGCTGGAGGCTCTTCTAGCGTTTTGAGCATGGCATTGAATGCATTCTTAGACAGCATATGTACTTCATCGATGATGTATACTTTGAAGCGTCCGGCGGTAGGCGCATATTGGGCGTTATCAAGTAAATCACGCATCGCATCTACTTGCGTGTTACTTGCAGCATCCACTTCAATCAGATCTACAAAGCGGCCTTTATCAATTTCGGTACAAGCTGCACAAATACCACAAGGTGTCGCGGTAATGCCCGTTTCACAATTAAGCGATTTGGCTAATATACGTGCAATCGTAGTTTTACCTACACCGCGTGTTCCTGTAAACAAGTACGCATGATGTAAGCGATTTTGTTCTAACGCATTGGTGAGCGCGCGCACTACATGGGCTTGTCCTACTAATGTATCAAAAGACTTTGGGCGCCATTTACGGGCTAGCACTTGGTAACTCATTTTTGGTAACTCATACTTCGTGATAGCTCATGATTAAATTTAGGACTAAGTTTACTTTTTAACATGAATGAAACTGTAGCTTAAAATCGACTATTCGTCTCTATATTTGTTGGGAATTTACGCTTTGAAAATAATACAAGAGGAGGCGAGCCCTTACCCCGGCACTTGCTTAATAGTTGTGGCTGCTTGCTTCCGCACCTGACCAGATTGGCTACTTTACAATGCGGGGAGGCCCGCCAAACATAATTTTACAATACTTTGACCTTAGACTCACGTTATTACTGCAATGTTTACAGGATTTTTACATTTGACTTCAGTTAGTAACCAAATTTGACGACAGGTGGTAGTTGTTTCAACTCTTCATCAGTAAACAAACGTCCACGTGTGATAAATGCCATACCAGTACCACAATCTAGTGAAAATGAACCGCTAGAGCCAGGAAGTGCCTCTAATATAGTATGCGTATTTTCTGAAAATTGAAAATGGTTATGCCCCATATAAAATGGTGCGCCCTCAATTTCACCCACCACGATATCGGATGGGCTAGGTTTGAATTCATTTACTGGCATACATAATGGCACGCTACCTTCGCAACAACCGCCAGATTGAAAGAATAATATAGGGCCATGTTCTGCGGTGAGTTTATGTATTAACTCAATAGCAGCAGTGGTTGCAGAAAGACGTTCAGCCATTACAATCTCCAGTACAAAAAGTAAGAGGCGGATGTTACCGCCTCTAAATATTACCTTTACAGATTTACTTACTCAAGCTAAAAAAACTTATTTAAATTAAAAGAATCCTAGTTTTTTAGGGCTATAGCTTACTAACAAGTTTTTAGTTTGTTGATAATGATCTAACATCATTTTGTGTGTTTCGCGACCAATACCTGATTCTTTGTAACCACCAAATGCTGCATGTGCAGGATAAGCATGGTAACAGTTAGTCCAAACGCGACCCGCTTTGATGCCACGGCCCATGCGGTAAGCACGGCTACCATCACGCGTCCAAACACCTGAGCCTAAACCAAATACTGTGTCATTGGCGATTGCTAATGCATCGGCTTCATCTTTAAAAGTAGTGACCGCTAGCACTGGGCCAAAAATCTCTTCTTGGAATACGCGCATTTTGTTATTACCTTTAAGGAGTGTTGGTTGCACATAGTAACCTTCAGCAAACTCACCTTTTAAGATATTGCGTTGGCCACCAATGAGTATTTCAGCACCTTCTTGTTTACCAATATCCATGTAAGACATGATTTTATTCAATTGATCTTGTGATGCTTGTGCACCTATCATGGTGTTAGGGTCTAGTGGGTTGCCTTGCACGATAGCTGCCACGCGTGGTAATACACGCTCCATAAATTTGTCATAAACAGATTCTTGAATCAAAGCACGTGAAGGGCTAGTACAGACTTCACCTTGGTTGAATGCAAATAATACCAAGCCTTCGACTGCTTTATCAAAGAAGTCATCGTCAGCATCTGCAATATCTTCAAAGAATACGTTAGGTGATTTTCCACCCAGTTCTAATGTCGCTGGAATCAAATTTGACGCAGCAGCTTGCGCGATGACGCGGCCTGTTGCAGTAGAGCCAGTAAATGCAATTTTACCAATACGGCGACTGTTCGCTAGCGGTGCGCCTACTTCACGACCATAACCATTTACTACATTAATTACGCCTGGCGGTAGAATGTCAGCAATTAATTCCATTAATATTAATAAGCTAACAGGTGTGAATTCTGCTGGCTTCATCACGACACAGTTACCTGCAACCACTGCTGGCGCAAGCTTCCAAGCCGCCATCAATATTGGGAAGTTCCATGGAATAATTTGGCCAATAACTCCAATAGGTTCATGGAAGTGATAGGCAACCATTGTTTCATCGATTTCACTTAAACTACCTTCTTGAGCACGCATGCAGCCTGCAAAGTAGCGGAAATGATCAATTGCCAATGGAATATCGGCATTCATCGTTTCGCGAATCGGTTTTCCGTTATCAATGGTCTCAGCAGTGGCTAGCAGCTCTAAATTTGATTCCATACGGTCTGCAATTTTAAGCATTAGGTTAGCACGCTCGCCAGCTGCAGTGCGACCCCATTTGTCAGATGCGGCATGTGCTGCATCTAATGCAAGTTCAACATCTTCTGCGCTAGAGCGAGCAGCTTTTGTGTAAGGTTTACCGGTAATAGGCGAAATAACATCGAAGTATTCACCTTTTGTAGGCGCAACCCACTTGCCGCCAATAAAATTATCGTATTTGGCTTTGTAAGGGATTTTTACGCCAAGGCCTTTTAATAGATCCAAACTCATGCTAACTCCTCCAGTATTACTTTTGTTTATATAGTATTTCAAGTTGTAAAACCGCATTACTTCGTCACTGTTTTTATTGTGTGTAAAAACTAGTTTAAATCTTCTGAATCCCTTATAAATAAGAGGCTTACAAAGCTAAACCCGACCTAAACAATAAACCTTAGACGCGTGTAAATCAAGTCCAAACGTAACAATTTGTAAATTATTTTAATGAAAAGCAATTTTATATAAGTGAGCTTTCTTTAGATACTTTTAATCCATTAATATCATCCACAACCACACCATATAGGTCACGTGTTGAAGCTAAAGCACCAAGATGCACCTCCTCAGCGCTTAATACTTTACCGTTAGTGCTTAATAGTGGCCTAGTTGCCGTCGCGCTCGCCACAATAGTTGGCGCATAGCCTAAATTAAAAGCACCATGTGCAGTTGAGTTAACACACATATGCGTCATAAAACCCGCCAGTACAATATTTTGAATTCCTAGTGCTTTAAGTTCAGCGTCTAATGTGGTTTGTATAAATGCATTAGGATAGTTTTTAACGATGACTTTTTCGCCAGCAATTGGCGCAACTTCAGTAGCAATTGCACCAATTTCTGCAGTCACGTCATAAGGTGAGCCTACCCCTGCATTATGTTGAATATGAATCACAGGTACTTTCAGTACACGTGCCATTTTTAGTAGTTTTTGCGCTTCTAATATCGCAGGTTCAACGTTTGTGAGTTGCATTACGCCTTTTCTATAAGTATTCTGTATATCAATCAGAATAAGTGCAGAATCTTTTAAGCTAGCTGCATGGTGACCCATGCCAGTAATGTCACGTAAGGTTTGAGAAGCTGCAACCATAGTATGAGTTCCTATATTTAGTCGAAAATTAATTGGTGTTTACTAAGCTTAATTAGTTTTAAAAAATAAATTAATTACAGTTTTGTTGCTTGAAATTTAAATGATAAACCTAAGATTTATACTTGACTATCCGCAAGTGAAAATTATCTGATGATGCATTATTTTTATTAGCATTAATTTACGCTATAGTTGCACATAAATACTAACGGCAAATAAATTTACGCATAATATGGCACATAATTTAGAATTTTCATCTATTATATTAACGCGCGATTTTTGGAGCAAATTTGCAAATCCATCGCCAACGGTATTAGGCAAATCCATACTGTCTTTACTTGTATTGGCAGAAACATTTGTATCTATTTTCTGGATATACACGTTATCAAATTTAGGTGAGGGCTATGCGGTAATGGCCGCAGTACCGTACTTATATTTAGTCATTTCCTACGTCAGTTTGTTCATATTTTATCGTTATAAGCGATTTGAATACTCTACTTTTACCCAGCTTGCCATGTTGCTCGTGATGCCATTCTTTATGCAATGGGCTATTGGCGGTTTTGCAGCCTCAAGTGGCGTGGCGATTTGGGCGATTTTATCCCCCGTAGGCGCGTTGATGATATTAGGGACTCGCCAATCAACCTCGTGGTTTTTACTGTTCGTGGGTTTAGCCTTTGTGTCATGGAAGTTAAATCCTTACTTTGCGGGAAATGCGCTGCCTATTCCTGTTGATGTAAAAGATGTTTATTTTCTGATGAATATTACCGGCACTGCTGCAATATTGTATGGCGTACTACGGTTCTTTCAATCGCAAAAAGAACGAATCATGATCTCACTTGAGCAGGAGCGAGCGAGGTCAGATAAATTATTACTGAATATTTTGCCTGCTACCATTGCTGAGCGACTTAAAGAAAATGATATGCGCATTGCCGATTCTTATGATTCGGTGACGGTCATGTTTGCCGACTTAGTGAATTTCACGCAAATTTCTGAAAAAATGCCGCCTAAACAGCTGGTTGATTTTTTATCACAAGTATTTTTAAAATTTGATCAGCTTGCTGAAAAGTATCAAGTTGAAAAAATTAAGACGATAGGCGATGCCTATATGGTCATTTCTGGCGCGCCAGTCCTTTGTGAGGATAACGCGCAGCGTATCGCTGGCATGGCATTAGAAATGCATTCCGCATTAAAAGAAGTGTCTATTAAAACGGGTTTAGATTTACAAATGCGCATTGGTATCAATACTGGTCCAGTCGTTGCAGGTGTTATCGGAAGCGCTAAATTCAGCTATGATTTGTGGGGCGATACCGTTAATTTAGCAAGTCGTATAGAGCATATTTGTGCACCAAACA
>JAYTHN010000368.1:0-3127 GCA_043732505.1 Methylotenera sp. | reverse complement strand
AACAGCAAAATACCAAACATAGGTGGTAAAACTACTTTAAAGAAAGCGTAAGTTTTACTATTGCGATGATTAACCGCAATAGACATCTTTTTTTTCTTAGCGGCTTTGATTTTAGCTGCAGAAGAATCAATATCAAGTTGTGCGCTTTCATCATTAGCTGCAATCACATTACTAGTTGCATCTTCATTACTCGCAACTTGCTTGATAGATTTCAAACTTTCTTTTTCTAAACTAATGGCACTCATGATGAGCTCCTTTGTTGTTGGCATTTACTAAGCAACTATTAATCAATGACTTGATATTGAATCGTCTTGATATTTAATTATTTAGTCACTTAGTAAATCTTTAATTTAAAGTTAATCTATGCTTTTATTTTGAAGCCAGCGGCATAAGCAGCTGGGTTTTTACCGTCCCATACAATGCCGTCCATCAATTTGCTAGAACGCATATGATCTTTAGGAATCGCTGCACCCACTAAACCAGCAGCTTCACTGTAAAGCTTGATTTCATTTACTTTAGTAGCCACTGATAAATAATCAGGATCAGCTTTTAATAGACCCCAACGCTTATGCTGTGTTAAGAACCACATGCCGTCAGATAGGTATGGAAAGTTAACCGTACCATCTTGGTAAAACTTCATGTAGTTAGGGTCCTTCCATTTTTTACCAATACCATTGTCGTAGTCGCCTACAAAACGGCCTGCAATCACCTCTTCAGAAGTATTGACATATGCTTTACCAGAGATCAGTTTTGCAACTTTTGCACGGTTTTCAACGGCGTCAATGTATTTGCAAGCTTCTAAAATGGCGGCAATCATTGCCCGTGCAGTATTTGGATTTTTAGCTACAAATTCAGCTGTAGTACCCAATACTTTTTCTGGATGGTCCAACCAAATATCTTGCGTGGTCGTTACTGTAAAGCCTACTTTATCCGCAATAGCACGTGCACCCCATGGCTCACCAACACAGAAGCCATCCATATTGCCGATACGCATATTAGCGACCATTTGTGGTGGTGGTACTACAATCGATTTAATATCTGTTACTGGATTAATTCCATTAACGGCTAGCCAGTAGTTAAGCCACATTGCATGTGTGCCCGTTGGAAATGTATTCGCAAAAATATAATCGCGATTTTCGTTATCTAATAGGCGTTTAAGCGTTTTACCATCTTTAACTCCTTTATCTTTCAGACCGTTTGATAAAGTAATGGCTTGACCGTTATGGTCTAAGTTCATCAATACTTTCATGTCTTTTTGTTGACCACCGATACCCATTTGTACGCCATACACAAGCCCATACAACACATGAGAGGCGTGTAACTCACCATTCACAGTTTTATCGCGAATAGCCGCCCAAGACGCTTGTTTTTGGGGAATTATTTTGATGCCATACTTTTTATCAAAGCCCATTTCAGCGGCTACTACAATCGGTGCACAATCGGTTAATGGAATAAATCCGATTTTTACTTCTGTGATTTCAGGTGCGTCAGAACCTGCAGCCCAGGCATTAGTTTTGATGGAATTTGGCACTAAACCCATTAAAGCTGCAGCACCAAAAGCACCCGCTGCACTAGTACGGAAGAAGTCACGACGACTGTTATCTACAGCAATACTTTTTGAAACATTACTATTGTTTTTATCGGATGTTATGTCATTATTACTCATCTTTTTCTCCTGAAATGATTCAAATTTTCTTAAAAATTGTTCAAAAATCCATAAAAATAATTAAAAATCCATAAAAAAATCCATAAAAAAAAGACGTCTGATAAAAATCAATGCTTAAATTACCAGCACTGGTTATTTATCAAGACGTCTTTGTCTTGTATTACTATAAGTTCGAGCCCACTTTGGCTCTATTTGTATCTAATCTTTTCTATTTTATTTTTGGTAGCCCATCATTGGGCAGTAAAAACAAAATATATACTTTAGCTAAAGCAGTAATTGTGCTGCTTCAACTATTTGTTCTGATAGTGATGCAATACGCATATTTTTTTGCATCGCCATTGACCTTAACAAGCTGTAGGCTTCCTCCTCGTCAATCTTGCGTTGCTTCATAATTAAGCCTTTTGCGCGCTCAATCACCTTGCGTTCATTCAACTTATTGTTGGCCTCATTAAGCTCTTCACGTAAATGCTTAAATTCTTCAAATCTTGCCACTGCAGCATCTATTAGTGGCCGTAACCGTTCGTTCGGAATACTGCCCACCACATAAGCACAGACACCAGCTTGTGTGGCTAACTTAATCTGCTCTTTATCACCATCATGCGTAAACATTACAATCGGCCGTGGCTCATTCATTGTCATCACACAAATATTTTCCAGCGTATCGCGACTTGGCGAGTCTGTATCAATAATGACGATGTCTGGCTTTAACTCACAGCAGGCATCATCTAAGTTAACTGTGTCTCTTAAATGAGCTATCACCTCATAGCCAGTATCAAGCAAAGACTGCTTAAGTGGTTTGGTACGCTCTACATCATTATCAACAATCATTACTCTTAACATGATGGCTCTAACAAGTGATTTCAGTAAGTACAACAGCAAACGCCATGCCAAGTTATTTATAATGGCTTATCACCATGATTTCACTCATTAATTGTTGGTATATTGTACTTATACTATCTAGCGTTGAAGGACTATATGCTCCAATATCTTGCACAGATAAGGTGCACATGCACCACGCCATTTTGGTGCATGTAGGCTTTATAGAAATAATATTGTTATTTAATTTAGAAGTAAAAGCCGATTGATTATTTTAACTAGAGTATTTAATTAACTGAAAATATGGTTAACTTCACTCATGTATTTAGTGAAAATTAAAATTAAAATTCAGCAGGGTAGTCATATTGCTTTTGGTCCTGGCAAGGCTGAATTGCTTAAAGCTATTAGCAGTGAAGGATCAATTTCTGGCGCAGCTAAAACTATGAATATGTCATACAAACGTGCCTGGGATCTAGTGATGGTGATGAATGCTAGTTTTAAAGAATCCTTGGTGACGACTGTCATTGGGGGTTCGCATGGCGGTGGCGCAATGCTCACACAGTTTGGTCATGATGTTCTAAAAGAGTATCTAGAGATTCAGTCTAAATCCGAGCGATATGTATTATCAGAAATGGATAATTTTTT
>JAYTHN010000367.1:0-10304 GCA_043732505.1 Methylotenera sp. | reverse complement strand
TTTTCAATAAAAAAATAGCTGATAGTTTTATGAAACCATCTCTAATTAAAATATTAATTAGTATAGTATCAATATTAAGCTATATGTACTTTGTTAATAGACAAAATGTAGTGGTTGGTATCTATAACGATCCAATTTTTACCCTTAAACTTATTAAATACTTTGTGAAAGGTTTTGCTAACTTAGGCTCGGTATATTTAGTGTTTTTGGTATCGTCATACATATTCAAAAAAGATAGTGTAGTTTTAAGATATCTAACTTACCGTAGCTACAGCGTGTATTTACTGCATTATCCATTTTGTTTAATATTTGGATACTTTTTTACTAAAGTAAATTTAGATACAAGACTTGAATATGCCTTTTCAGTCTTTTCTGTATATATTATTACTCTGCTAATGCATGACGTATTAATGAAGATGATTAAGCCAAAAGCAATTTAAAGTTGAAAAGTCTCTCGGTGGTAATGCGATTAGCCTACGATTAATCAATAATTTAATTTTGCCACTAATATTGATTAGGGGTTATTTTTAAGCTCATACTCTTCATAAGCGTTCACGATTTTTTGTACCAACGGATGACGCACTACATCCGCTGATAAAAAATGAGTCATTGCAATACCTTTGAGGTCTTTTAAAACTTTTTGTGCTTCTACCAAGCCACTTTTTTGGTGACGCTGTAAATCGATTTGGGTCACATCGCCAGTAATAACTGCTTTGGTACCAAAACCGATACGAGTTAAAAACATTTTCATTTGTTCTGGTGTCGTATTTTGCGCTTCGTCTAAAATTATAAAGCTTTGGTTAAGCGTGCGTCCGCGCATGTAAGCCAAAGGTGCAACCTCAATTGCGCCACGTTCAAACATCTTATTTACAGTGTCGTAACCAGCTAAATCATACAATGCATCGTACAATGGCCGTAAATAAGGGTCTACTTTTTGGTTTAAATCTCCAGGTAAAAAGCCTAATTTTTCGCCTGCTTCTACTGCAGGGCGCACTAAAACGATTCGTTTCACGCGGTCCCGACTCATAGCGTCAACTGCACTGGCAACAGCCAAGTATGTTTTACCCGTACCTGCAGGGCCAATACCAAAGGTGATATCGTGGTCTTGAATTTGTTGCAGGTAAGCTGTTTGTCTAAGTGTACGGCCATGCAATTCATTACGGCGTGTCATCAGCACTGGTGCATTTGAGCTCGCAACATCTTCTGGTTTTAATTTATTAATTTCAACTAAGCCGAGTTGAATCTCATCTAAACCAATTGGATTTTTTGCGCGCACATAAAAATTTTCTATCAACTGCGCGGCTAAACGCATGTTATGAATATCGCCAGTGAGTTTAATGCGTGCGCCGCGTCTAGCAATGCCAACTTCTAATGCAGCTTCAATTTGCTTGATATTTTCATCTAATGCGCCACAAAGATTAGCGAGGCGGGTGTTATCCTCAGGGCTTAGGTTGATTTCCATTCTTACTCTATCTACTTAGTGATTGATGATTTCGCCGCGTAGGCGTTTAGGATTTGAAACCTCAGTGATCCGCACGTTCACAAAATTGCCAATTAAATTTGTGTCACCTTTAATATCCACAATGCGGTTGTTATCAGTTTTGCCAGCAAGCTCACACGCATTTTTCCATGAAGTGCTTTCAATGAGCACACGTTGCACACTACCGAGCATCGCTTCACTGATGTTTTTACCTTGCGCCTCATTGATGGCTTGCAACTTAGATAATCTAGCTAACTTAATTTCTTGTGATGTGTTATCAGCCAAATAAGACGCGGGTGTGCCTGGGCGAGGGCTATATAAAAAGCTGAAGCTATAGTCAAAGCCCACGTCTGTCATTAATTTTGCCGTGGCTTCAAATTCTGCTTCTGTTTCACCAGGAAAGCCGATAATAAAATCTGAAGTAAAAGTGAGATTAGCATTCGCAGCACGCAATTTACGAATGGTCGATTTGAATTGCAATGCGGTGTAGTTACGTTTCATGGCCATCAACACACGGTCAGCACCTGCTTGCACTGGTAAATGTAGCTGCACTGCGAGTTTTGGTAAATTTGCAAAACAATCTATCAAACGTTGATTCATCTCATTGGGATGGCTAGTGGTGAAACGGATGCGCTCAATTTGCGGAATGTCTGCAATGTATTCAATAAGCATCGCTAAATCTGCTTCAATGCCCTCAAATTCAACTCGGTAAGCATTTACATTTTGGCCAAGCAAAGTGATTTCTTTCACACCTTGCGCAGCCAGCTGCACGGCTTCTGTCAACACGGCTTCAAATTGACGCGAAACCTCTTCACCACGCGTGTATGGTACAACGCAAAAACTACAATATTTACTACAGCCTTCCATAATGCTGAGAAAAGCACTCACCCCTTCCACACGTGGTGGCGGTAAATGGTCAAATTTCTCAATTTCAGGAAAGCTAATATCTACTTGCGATAAGCCACTAGATTGACTGCTTTTAATCATTTCTGGCAGGCGGTGCAAGGTTTGTGGGCCAAATACCACATCTACATAAGGCGCACGTTTAATGATGTTATCGCCTTCTTGGCTCGCTACGCAGCCACCCACGCCAATAATCAGATTGGGGTTAGCTTTTTTAAGCGGAATGAATCGGCCAAGATGACTAAATACTTTTTCTTCGGCTTTTTCACGCACTGAGCAAGTGTTTAATAGAATCACATCAGCATCTTCAGGCGTGAGCGTTTCTACCATACCATCGGTCATCGATAGCATATCCGCCATGCGTGATGAATCGTATTCATTCATTTGGCAGCCAAAAGTTTTGATGAATACTTTTTTAGGTACTATAAATGGCAATGCGACAGAATTTTTTGGCGAATCTAAAGTTTCGGCTAGCCTCGATTCAACATACGATAAGTTTTTCGCAGAACCAGAATTCTTTTCTGAGCTATTTTCTGGGCTGGAGTTTGGGTTGTGTGTAGTGGGGTTCAAAATTTTGCTATAAATTTACAAAGTATAATTTTAGCGCATTTGCATTCGGCAAGGTAAAATAGTATTAAATCAATACGCTACAAAGTCATAGGCTAATCTCATGCAAGCATTACCCATTTTTATGAATATTACTAACCGCCTGTGCGTTGTCATTGGTGGGGGTGAGGTAGCTACACGTAAAGTCACAATGTTATTAAAGGCGAATGCGGCGATTACATTGTATTCACCCGAGTTGTGTCATGAGCTGCAAGATTTAGCGAATGCAGGAAAAATCACTTATGTTAATGCTAGATTTGAACAAAGTCAGCTAGCAAATGCCTGCATGGTAGTGGCTGCCACTAATGATGAACCAGTGAATATTGCAGTTTCTGTAGCTGCAAAAGCGCAGAATATTCCTGTCAATGTAGTGGATGCGCCTCACTTATGTACATTTACCATGGCCTCTATTATTGATAGATCGCCCATTGTGATTGCTATTTCAAGCGAAGGTAATGCGCCTGTGCTAGCAAGGTATATTCGCACCAAAATTGAAACCATGTTGCCAACTAGTTATGGCCGTATTGCGAACATTGCTGGTGAATTTAGAGATAAAGTCAAAGCTAAGTTTGCGACGACGCAAGAGCGTCGTATTTTTTGGGAAGGTATATTACAAGGGCCAATTGTTGAGCGTATTTTGTCAGGTCAAGAAATAGCTGCCCGAGAGGCGTTGGATGCAGTGTTGTCAGGTAGTGCTGAAGTGAAGAATAATGGTGAGGTTTATTTAGTGGGCGGTGGCCCGGGCGACCCAGACTTACTTACTTTTCGCGCGCTGCGGCTTATGCAGCAATGTGATGTATGCGTGTATGATAAATTGGTCAGTCCAGAAGTTATGGAGCTAGTGCGACGTGATGCTGAGTTGATTTATGTAGGTAAATCACGTGATCAACACACTCTGCCACAAGAGGAGATCAATGCACTTTTGGCTAAGTTAGCCTTACAAGGCAAACGCGTATTGCGTTTAAAAGGCGGTGATCCATTTATTTTCGGGCGTGGTGGCGAAGAAATTGAAACATTGATGGAGCATGGAGTGCCGTTTCAAGTTGTGCCTGGCATCACTGCTGCTAATGGCGTCTCTAGCTACGCAGGTATTCCGCTTACGCATCGTGACTATGCTCAAGCTTGTTTGTTTATTACTGGGCATTTAAAAGTTAAACCTAATTCAAAAGAGCTTACGTTAGATCTTGATTGGGTTGCCATGTCGCGCCCCCGTCAAACCGTGGTTATTTATATGGGTTTGGTAGGTTTGGCAGAAATTTGTCAGCAGCTTATTAAGCATGGTGTATCGCCAGATATGCCTGCAGCAGTCATTCAGCAAGGGACTACGCAACGTCAGCGGGTAGTCACTGCGACGCTAAAAGATTTGGCAGAAAAAGTGGGTTCTGCTGAAATGAAACCGCCATGTTTAACTATTATTGGCGAGGTAGTGCAGTTACGTGAGAAATTGAACTGGTTTAATGTAAATGAAAAACCTTAAATTTTAAGTGGTAATAAAACCGTAAGGACATTGCTAAAAATGTTCGACATCCATAAAAATAGTAAACAAATTGACGTGCTGCTATGAGAGTGGTGCGCCGTCTATGAGCTTACTTTAAAGCAAGAAATTGAAGCGCGACTCGCAGTTGCTGTCACCATATTACTCACCACCGAAATTGCTCGAAAAGTACTTACCTTAAATCCTAGTAAGTTTTTATTGGCATTACCAGTATTCTAAATTTAGATTCATCTGAGTTTGAAAAAGTAGATCTTTTAGGCGAGTTCGGCGTATCCGTGATGTAATGATGGCGCATGCAGATAAAAACCTGCATCGCGCCACACAAATGGGTAGAAATCAAATTTGTAGTAGCCATCCGAATGTGGCAAAAGACAAGTCTAACGAGAAATTGATCAGTACTTAATCGGCAAACTTAAGCGCGCTTCTAAACCACCTTCAGGTCTATTGAGAAGCTCTAATTTACCTTGGTGCAGTTTTGCAATGCGGTCTGCAATAGCTAGCCCTAAGCCGCTACCCCCTGCGTTGCTACGTGCTGTATCTAATCGTTCAAATGGCCTTAGCAACTTATTCACATGGCTTTCTGGAATACCTGGGCCGTTATCAAATACACTAATCACAATATTTTCAGCCATAATTTTACTTTCTACACTGACCTCGCCACGACCATACACATAAGCGTTGCCCACTAAGTTATCGATCAAGCGTTGCATCGCTAATGGCTTAATCGCTACAAAGTAAGTGGGCGCTAACTTCACCACTAAGTCACGCCCAGCGCGCGATTGTCGCTCATGCAGCGATTGTAGAAGGGTGTTGATGTCAATCATTTGTGTAGGCTCACCTTCAACACCGCGCACAAAATCTAAGAATTGATTGATGATATTAGCCATATCACCAATGTCTAATATCATGCCGTCTTTAAGGCTTGAACAACTATCATCAGGTAGCATTTCTACGGCTAAACGTAGTCTTGCTAATGGCGTACGAATGTCATGCGAAACGCCTGCAAGAATGAGCGTTCTTTCTGCATCTAACTCTGCTAATGAATCGGCCATTTTGTTAAACGTGCTGCTCACTTCACTGAGTTCAGTCATGCTATCTTCAGGTAATTTTTCTGGTCGCTCACCCTTGCGTAATCTATCAGCTGCGCGTACTAACAAATTTAATGGCCGATTAATACGTGCTGCCAACAAATAACCGCCAGCCAATGAAAGTAATAACACCAAAGCGCCCCATCCCAGCCATTGCCAAGGGAAGTTGCGTTCTACATGCACACGTGGAATCACTACCCAAAAGTCATCTTGACCAATATTAAAGCTGACCCATAAGCCCTGGATACCGTAATGGTTCACTGTAATAATGGTCTCAACGCCCAGGCGTTGCTTGATTTTATCTGCCACCATGTTGATAAAGGGGTCCGGGGGTAATGGGGCGATTTCTTCCATAAAGTCTGCGTAATAAACACGCACACCCTCTTTGCCGGTTAATTCTGAGAGTAATGCTAAGCGTAAGTTTTCTTGTGAGGCAATAAGTGATGCACGTGTGTAATTTACCACAGTGACTGCTTGCAAAGCAGTCGCTTCTGCACGTGGTTCACGCTCAAAGTATTCAAATATTTGTAAAGAAGCAAACTGGCCGACTGCCAATAAAACGGCAATCAGCAGCATGACTCTAGCGAGTAGTGTTTTGGGAAGTAAGCGCAATTTCTATGGCGACTTGATTTTTATGGCAATCTTGGTTTGATGAAAATAACGGTTATGAAAATATTTTATAAAAATAATAGTTAAGCACAAAAATCTTGTACAGTTATTAAAAATAACTGTACAAGATTTTATAGTATTTATTCTACATTCCCATCAGGAATGAATACATAACCAAAGCCCCACATCGTTTGTAGGTAACGTGGGTGCGCCGCATCTGGCTCAACCAACTTGCGTAATCGAGATACTTGCACATCAATACTACGGTCGAAAACATCAAGCTCACGACCACGCGCCAATTGCATTAATCTGTCACGCGACAATGGTTGACGTGGGTGATCAACAAATACTTTAAGCAGCGCAAATTCACCGCTGGTAATGGTAATAGCCATTCCATCGCGGGTGAGTGAGCGTGTAGAGGCGTTAAATATAAATTCACCAATAGTCACATTGTCACTATTTATCGCAGGGGCACTAGGTTGCAGGCGCTCATGTCTACGCATCACCGCATTAATACGGGCGAGTAACTCACGTGGATTAAACGGTTTTGGTAAATAATCATCAGCACCCATCTCTAAGCCAATAATACGATCTACTTCATCGCCCCGTGCTGTTAACATCACGATCGGCAACATCGTGCCGATGCCACGAATTCTACGGCAGATAGATAAACCATCTTCGCCGGGTAACATTAAATCTAACACCAACAAATCAATGGGTTCAGCCGCTAAAATGGCATCCATCTCTTTTCCGTCAGACGCCACTTTAATGGTGAAGCCTTGCTCGGTAAGGTAGCGCTGCAACAGCTCGCGTAACCGAATATCATCATCTACTACCAAGATTTTTTTGTTTTGATCTACCATGATTTAATTTAAGCTCGTGTCTTTAAGTTAATTTGAAGAAGTTAATCTGAAGCTATATTTGTTTTAATCTATTTTGCTTGAAAGTAGGATTCAAGCAATGATGTAATTTACAAATTAATTACAAAAAATTGGAATCATTAAAGTCTTTGAAGTTTTAAATGATTAAATCTATTTCATCATGACTATATTGAGCATCAACATAAAAAATTCAACAATAAAACCAAATTCTAACTTTTTACTAAATTGTTAACTAATTTTAGCAAATATCTAGCACTATCGAGCAAACTAAAACTAATTTTATAAGTCTTTAATTTAATGATATTTGCGTTACAATTGTTTACAATTTCATGGTTTAATGAAACATTCGATTTACAATCGTGCTCCATTATTGTCCATCCTGATAGGGCTAACTACAAATAAAAAGCTGACGTATTGCAATTAATCTTACTAAAATTTAATTCTATCGCCAAATATGCTTGCCTAGCGCTGTTTATTAGTTTTGGATTACCTTTTAATACGAGTACAGCTGCCAAAAACGGCTTATTTATTACTGACCCTTTACCAAAGCGCATCGCCGATGCAGACTTGCTTATTGATCCTACACAGCAAACGCTAAATTTGAATTTTAGTCCTGAGCATCGGGAAAAATTACGCAAAGCCTTAGATGATTATTCTCGCTCAGTTGACCCTGACCATGAGCAGATTGAAGAACGTCGGCGAGCAATGCATGAAAGTATCAAGGCCAGATTCTTAGCTTCGGATAATGACAATGACGGTACGATAGACCGCCAAGAAGCCACGGAGAGCCTCCCACAGATTGCTAGACATTTTAGCCAAGTAGATACTAATCAAGATGGTGTTATTTCACTTGATGAACTGGAAGCCGCACAAGCGCGTATTGCAGATCGCAGAAAAGCGGCAGAAGCTGCAATGTACGCGCAAAAACAGCAGGAAGCTGATATTGCCGCTGCAGCTAAGCGCAAAACTAAGCAAGCCACGAACGCCTCACGTAAGCCAGCATTCTAAGTCATTATCATTTAATTCTTAATATAAATCTTCATCATTAGTTGTTAAATCAACTTTTCAAGCCTAAATTTTAATTGCATCACCTCAAAACTTATCATGCCTATAAGCCTCATAAGATAGGTATTATGAGTAAATTAACTAATTCTGAGAGCTACTATTAATGAGCTTGGCCCAATGAGCTTAACATTAGAAATCACTGATAGTATCCAAGCCATCGATTCAAACAGCTGGGATGCCTTAGTAGGCGATATGCCATTATTGAGCCACGCATTTTTAGGTGCGCTTGAGGCATCAGGTTCGGTAGGTAAAGCTACTGGTTGGCAACCTTATCCTATGCTGGTGCACGATGCGGGTAAATTAGTGGGCGCCATGCCACTCTATGTTAAAAGCCACTCCTATGGCGAATATGTGTTCGATTGGGCATGGGCGGAGGCTTACAAATGTAGCAACTTAAATTACTATCCAAAATTATTATCCGCAATTCCGTTTACACCCATTACCAGTCAAAGGTTATTGGCAAATAGTGCAAACATTCAAACAATGATGATAGAAGCGCTGAGCGAGACGATGTTTAAACATCAGCTTTCATCAGCGCATGTTATCTTTCCAGATGATGCATCGGCAGCGTTATTGTTGCAAGCAGGTTGGATGCAGCGACAAGGCGTGCAATTTAGATGGCAGAACAATAATTTTAATGATTTTGACGATTTTTTAAATACACTAAGTCACGATAAACGTAAAAAAATCCGACAAGAACGAAAAAAAGTAAGTGCCGCAGGCGTTGTATGCAAACGCATTAAAGGTGTAGATATTAGCAAAGCACAATGGGACTTTTTCTACCAATGTTATGCCAATACTTACCGTGAACATCAATCAACACCTTATTTAGCGCCTGGATTCTTTCAACAAATTGGTCAAACCATGTCGCAGAATATTTTGCTGGTATTGGCTTATGTAGACGATATTCCCATAGCAAGCGCTCTGAATATTTATCATCAAACCACGCTATATGGGCGTTATTGGGGTGCAATACTGTATGTGCCTAATTTACACTTTGAGCTTTGCTATTATCAGGCACAAGAATTTTGTATAGCAGAAAAAATTAAATATTTTGAAGGCGGCGCGCAAGGTGAACACAAGCTGGCTCGAGGCTTTACACCGAGGCCCACTTGTTCATTTCACAAAATTGCACATCCAGAGTTTGCCCATGCGATTCAAGAATTTGTGACTAGAGAATCGCAAGGCATCGCCACTTATACCACTGAGCTAGAAGAACGAGCGCCGTTTAAACATAGCTAAAATTTCTTAATTCGTTATCCCTACATACAATTTCACAAGCACTTTAACGCTTAGTGAGTCTTACTAATCTTATAGTATGTAACTCAGCATAATAAGAACTACCAAGCAATCTCTTTGCCGTCATAGGCAATAAATTTCCCACTATTTGCAAGCGATAAATCTGCAATCACTTTGCGCAAACCCGTCACACTGGTTTGCGTGTTTACCAAACCATTTGGCCCACCCATATCAGTTTTTACCCAACCTGGGTGCAAAGTCACCACTGAAACACCATTAGTTTTCACATCTATCGCTAAACTTTTCATCACCATGTTGACTGCAGTTTTACTGCTACGGTAAATGTAACTACCACCGCCTGAATTGTCATCAATGCTGCCCATTTTGCTACTTAAAGTAGCTACTTTTTTAAGTCTACTATTAACGATATGCGGCATAAAAGCCTCGACCATTTTTAATGGCGCCATACTGTTAATTTTGAAAGCACTGGCCCAATCGTCGTAATTCAAATTTCCCAAACTACTATCCGGGTATACTCCCGCATTGTTTATAAGCACATCAATTTTATGATCTTTAAGCTGTAAAGCTACAGCATCAATCTGTACAAAATCAGCTACGTCCAAGGTAACGATTTCAATATTTTTGTATGTATTTGCCAGTGCCTGTAGCGCACCTGCTGATTGTGGCTCTCGACAACAGGTAATCACGTTCCAGCCATCTGCCGCATATTGTTGCGTAAATTCCAATCCAATGCCACGGTTGGTGCCAGTAATTAGTATCGTATTAGCTGCATTATTCATATGAAGTGTTTAACCTAAAATAATCAAAGTGAAGAGGAAGTGATAAAAAATTAGCCTGTAAAATTCAGAGTGATCTAGAGCTAAATTTCTAATTTAGCTCTAGATTTATGCATTTTCTCTGCAGGTTTTTCAACAGTT
>JAYTHN010000366.1:0-3147 GCA_043732505.1 Methylotenera sp. | reverse complement strand
CATCGGTAGTTGGGCTGGCAGTTAAATCTGGTGGCACTTCTAAAGGTCTTGCACGACCCGCACCTTTATAATCGGAAGTATTATCAATAAAAGGAATTGAATCGCAACTAGCTAAGCTAGTGATTAGTAATGTGTATATCACCGCTTGAAACATTCTTGCGGTTTTGATGTTGTTTTGTTTCATTCAGACCTCTTTGTAAATTCTTTAAAAACTTTACTAAATAATGATGACTATATGAATTATTAGCCCTAGATTAAGTTTTAAGACTTAATTTATAAAATATTAGCGGGTTTGCAGGCATTGCGCAAAACCTCGTGATATTGCACTGATAAATCCACCATTGGCAATCTAATACCTGCTTTAATCAAACCCATTTGTAGTAACACCCATTTCACAGGCATTGGGTTAGCTTCAATAAATAATTTTTGATGCAATTGAAACAATTTGGCATTAATTTCACGTGCCGTAATTGCATCCCCCGCGGTAGCCGCTACACACATTTCGTGCATAAGTTTTGGTGCCACATTACCAGTGACCGTAATGACCCCTTTGCCGCCTAATAGCATTAACGACATTGCCGTTGCATCATCGCCACTTAACACTGCAAAATCTTTAGGGGCACGTAAAATAAGATCTGTGCCACGCTCAATACCACCTGTTGCATCTTTAATACCAACAATATTGTGATGTGCCGCTAAACGAATGGTAGTGTCATTGCTAATATCACAGCCAGTACGGCCAGGTACGTTGTAAAGTATTTGTGGAATATCTACGGCATCTGCAATCGCTTTAAAATGCTGATAGATGCCTTCTTGCGTTGGTTTGTTATAGTATGGTGCTACTAGCAAGCAGGCATCTACGCCCAATGCTTTAGCCTTTAGTGTGAGCGTGATTGCTTCTTTAGTTGAATTGGCACCAGTGCCTGCAATGACTGGGACACGTCTATTTACTTGACTGACTGCGGTTTTAATTAACAAGCAATGCTCATCAAAATCTACAGTAGGTGATTCGCCAGTCGTGCCAACAATGACAATGCCATCAGAGCCTTGCGCGATATGAAAATCAATCAGCGCATTTAAAGATGGAATATCTAAGCTACCATCTTCAAACATTGGCGTCACTATTGCTACCAGACTGCCTTTAGTTACTGAACTGCCTTGCAACATACACAAACCTAAAGTATTCATAATCTTACATTTTAACTTAAAAGACTATTAAATAAAAACCTTGTCAATAAAAACCTTGGTGCATAAACAAACGTGAAGAAATCACTTAAGTTGGAATACATGATATTCAACACATACTACCTAAAGCGCTATAATTTAACATATATGCCTCAACCATTATCACCGCATTTGACATCACAAAGCGCATTGAAAGCTGACAACCTAGTTTTGCAGATAGATGCATTGCTACCACAAACGCAGTGTACAAAATGTGGTTACTCAGGTTGCAAGCCTTATGCAAGTGCAATAGCAAATGGTGAAGCTGATATTAACCAATGCCCTCCAGGTGGCGATGCTTGCGTGCATGCCTTGGCTGATTTATTGGGCTTAGCTTACAAGCCACTCAATCCTGATCACGGATTACCCCAGCCTAAGGCCGTTGCATTTATTGATGAGAGTGCCTGTATTGGCTGTACTTTGTGCATTCAGGCCTGTCCTGTAGATGCTATCTTAGGGGCGGTAAAGCAGATGCATACTGTGATTACAGCGGAATGTACGGGTTGTGATTTGTGCCTACCGCCTTGCCCTGTGGATTGCATTACCATGGAACTTGTGATTGAAGTACCTGGTACGGATATATTTAGCAAGGAAATATCTATTGAGAATGCTGCAAACGTTGCACGTAAACGCTATGATTTTAGGTTATTTCGTATTGAACGTGAGAAATTAGAGCGTGCAGCAAAATATGCTAACCATAGCAAGGCAACTTCCGCATATCAAAAACTGTCGTCTAAGCTAGACTCAATTTAATAGAATTATTATTTATGAACGCAGAAAAACGTCTTAAAATATTTCAACGCCTAAGTATCTCCATCCCCAATCCTTCTACTGAACTTAATCATAGCAGTACATTTGAATTGTTAATTGCGGTGATTTTATCAGCCCAATCTACCGATAAAGGCGTTAACCTCGCTACCAAAAAGTTATATGCGGTAGCTAATACACCGGAAAGTATTTTAGCGCTGGGTATAGAAGGTTTGGAGCGATATATTAAAACCATAGGTCTATATCATGCTAAAGCTAAAAATGTGCTGGCTACTTGCAGTATATTAATCACACAACATGATTCAACTGTACCTGACACAAGAGAGGAACTAGAAGCTTTACCAGGGGTGGGGCGCAAAACTGCCAACGTCATTTTGAATACCGCTTTTGGAAAACCTACGATTGCAGTAGATACGCATTTATTTAGGCTGGGCAATCGTATTAAACTGGCCAAGGGTAAAAATGTACTCGAAGTTGAAAAGAAATATCTAAAAACAATTCCCGCAGAATTTATGCATGACGCACATCATTTGCTCATTTTACATGGTCGTTATATTTGCCTTGCCCGCAAACCAAAATGTGCTGAGTGTTGTATAGAGGACCTTTGCGAATTCAACGCTAAGGAATATGACACTATAGAAAAGCCCATAGTATCAAGCACAAAAATAATGAAAGTAACACATTGAAAGCAAAACAATGAAAGTCGCTACCAGTATAGTTTTAGGTACTAAAGCAACACCAGCAATAGCAGCGCAGGTTGTGTCGCAAGCTATGGAAAAAGCTGGGATGACTACCGCAAATAGTGTATTACTGCTTCTCACCTCAGAATTTGCTAATGACCCACAAGCGGCAATTAAAGCGGCAGCAAAAGCAGCTAACTGCACGCAAGTGATGGGTTGCTCTGCGACAGGAATTTTTACTGAAGAAGATTGGGTACTTGATGCACCTGCTGCTGCTGCAATGGTATTTGGTGACGATGTAAGTTTACAACTCGAAAAATTCAACCATACACAGCAACCATTACTCACGCTCACTGCACCTAATGCTATTAATAGCACATGGCTCAATGATGGCAATGTGCGCCTTGGTGGCGTTTCTGGCGATGCGATTGGGCAAGGGCCTTTTTCTGTTTGGCAGAATGCTAAAGGTGAGGTA
>JAYTHN010000365.1:0-3163 GCA_043732505.1 Methylotenera sp. | reverse complement strand
CTGATTGTGGGTTATGTCCTATACTGCGAGCAGTCTTAGTCATTAATCCCATATCAATCATCTCAGTATTGGTCCAAAATGTACCATCTACCATGATGCAATCTGCTTGGTTCATCAATTCTGGTAAATGCGGCTCAATTTCACCTAAACCAGGCGAATACCAACATTTCTTACCCGAACTAATTTCTTCAATCAACACGCCGATAGTATCACCCGCTTTAGGGTCATTACGATGAGGTGAATATGGTGGCGCGGCGCTTTTAAGTGCAACTGAAGTGAATTTAAGGTTGGGTACGTTAGGAATGGTAAAACTTGTCTTACCATCAATTGATACATCATGACGGTTAATGCCGCAATAGTGACCAAGAATATTCAGTATTTGATTGCCTGAAGTTAAGTCTTCATACACCATATCTGTACAATAAATTTCACGCTTCACTTGGCCTTCACGCAACATAAATAGGCCTGTAGTGTGGTCAATCTGTGCATCGATTAATACAATGGCTTGAATACCAGAATCTCGAATTGCCCTGCCAGGTTGTAAAGGTTCAAAATCCTGAATCTGTTGCAACACATCGGGTGAAGCATTAAATAAAACCCAATTGACACCATCACCACTTATACAAATGGACGACTGTGTACGTTTAGTTGCTTTAATCGTTTTTTTTCTTAAGCCATCACAATTAAAACAATTACAGTTCCATTGCGGAAAACCACCGCCAGCTGCGGCACCTAAAACATGGATATGCATGAGATTCTTTACTTAATTAATTGAAATTAAATTTTACGCTTATTCTAATAGCTCTTTTTTATAAGAAAACTTACTCGCATTACTAGAATAACTTTACTTCTATTTTTTATATATAAAAAAAGGCTGTCTTGCGATCAGCCTTTTTTCAAAAAACTGAACAAAATTATTTGTTCATTACGTACATTGTTACTTCAAAGCCAAAACGCATTTCAGTAGCTGCTGGAGTTGTCCACATGATAAATTCCTTTAAGTTAGTGAGTAAGTTCGTTGTTAGCTATTCTTAATTACTTATTTGATTAGCGTTAAAACTTAATTTGTATATTGCGCGCTATCAGCATTCCGCAACACCGATAAGATACCGAATACTGGCTAAGTAAATTCATGATGCAAGCATCAAAGAATGAACAATTAGAGATGTATTAATGAAGAAATTTGACTAGTGGAACTAAACTTCATCATACAAATGCTTTTGGCGACGTGTACGCACTGATACTGCAAGCATTTCTAGCAATTTAACCGTGTCTTGCCAGCCGATGCAGGCATCGGTAATTGATTGTCCATAAGTTAACTCACAACCTGGGGTATGTTCTTGCCGTCCCTCATTAAGATGTGACTCAACCATTAAACCAATAATACGTGCATCACCATCACTAATTTGTACACCTACATCGCCAGCCACTTCTTTTTGCAGCTGATACTGTTTTTGGCTATTAGCATGACTACAATCAATCATGAGTCTTGGCGCTAGCCCTGCAGAGACGAGGCTAGCACATGCGGCGTCTACACTTACAGCATCAAAATTAGGCATTTTTCCACCACGCAATATCACATGGCAATCTTCATTACCAGTGGTTGAGATAATTGCAGACTGCCCTTCTTTAGTTACTGAAAGAAAATGATGTGGGCTTGCAGCAGTTTTAATTGCATCAATGGCAACACGAACGTTGCCATCTGTACCATTCTTAAAGCCAACTGGACAAGATAAGCCAGAGGCAAGCTCCCTGTGCACTTGCGATTCTGTGGTACGCGCTCCAATAGCCCCCCAGCTCACTAAATCAGCGGTATATTGCGGCGTAATGGTATCTAAAAACTCAGCACCTGCAGGCATACCAAGCTCATTCACGTCTAGTAAAAACTTGCGGGCACGCTCCAAGCCTTCATTAATACGATAACTACCATCAAGATAGGGGTCGTTAATCAAGCCCTTCCAACCAACTGTGGTACGTGGTTTTTCAAAATAAACACGCATGACAATTAATAAGTCCGCAGTTAAATTATTTCGTACTTCAATCAAGCGACGTGCATACTCCATGCCCGCCTCAGCATCATGAATGGAGCAAGGCCCCACAATCACTAATAACCTATCATCTGCTTGATGCAAGATACGGTGAATTGAATTACGTGTACTGAGTATATTCTCAGTTGAATCTGCACTTTCTTTTAAGCGATTTAACAAATCACATGGTGTAATTAAATCTTTGATTTCACGGATGCGTACATCATCAGTTGCTAGTTTTTCGAAATTGTTCATTAAATGTTACTTTTTAATATTTGTTCTAGTACTTCTAGAAATCGAGCATTTTCACTGAATAGTCCAATACTTACCCTTAAATAATCTGGCATACCATAGTTGGCTATTGGGCGGATAATCACACCATTTTCTAATAGTTTTTGGTTTACGATGCTGGCGTCTTTCACTTTAAAACTAATAAAATTAGCAAATGATGGAATGAACTCCAACTCCAGTTTTTTTAATCCCAGGCTAATTTGCGCCATACCAGCTTGGTTCAGCGCATAACTACGTTCTACAAACTCATCATCACCTAAAGTTGCTACTGCAGCGGCCTGAGCGAGGCTATTCACATTAAAGGGCTGGCGCACACGGTTCATCATATCTGCAATATCGGGATGACACACACCAAAACCAATGCGTAAACCAGCTAGCCCGTACGCTTTAGAAAAAGTACGCGATATAATTAAATTTTCAAATTCTTTTAACCAACTAAGTGCTTCAGATTTATTATTTGCTGACAAATATTCATCGTAAGCTTCATCTAACACGACTAATACATGCTTTGGTACTTGTCTTAAAAATACCAATAACTCATCTTTAGCTAGCAATGTACCTGTAGGGTTATTAGGATTTGCCGCAAATACGATGCGAGTTTTTGCTGTAATAGCCGCTAACATTCCAGTTAAATCATGACCAAATTTTTTTGCTGGCACTACCACACCCTTAGCGCCAGTGGCCTGTGTGACTAATGGATAAACAGCAAAAGCATGTTGCGAATACACGGTCTCGCAATCAGCAGTTAAGAATGCACGTGCTGCCAACTCTAAAATGTCATTCGAGCCATTACCGAATACGATTTGATTAGGTGCAATATTGAATTTTTTACTAACAGCCTCTCT
>JAYTHN010000364.1:0-3166 GCA_043732505.1 Methylotenera sp. | reverse complement strand
CTTCTGTTAATCCATTTGAACCCAAAGATTGGTTAACCGGTCTGCTGACCGGTGAAGACATTAATGGCAACGCGCTTCGCTTGGTTGGTCGTATGGTTGCTAAGGGTCACGATGACCAAACTATCCACGACACTTTCGAAGGGTGGCAAGACGAGCTGATTATTGCACGCGGTGAAGAGCGTGTGGCTGATTTATTTGGTGGTGAATTGACACGAATGATTGATGGTGCCCGAAAAAAAGATTATGCACCTACAAGCTTTTCTAGTTTAGAAAAGTTGATAGAGGAAGAAACAGAACCAGATGCGTTGATTCTTCAGATTTCAGAAGCGCGACTTTCCAATATTTTAGAGAAAAGTCTACTTAAGAAAATCAAAGATAAGTTTAATATTTCCTTAAGAGCATTGCGTGCTGACCTTAACCGTCATAAGCAAGCGAACGAAGCAGGAAATGATCAGTTAGCTTATGCAAACAGAATAATCCAAGCATTTGGATCACTGAATATTCTTTATGCTCAGTTAAGTTTTTGGAAATGGGATCCAACAGGGTTATGGCGCCAGATTGATGATCGTGAATTAAAAGTAATTGCTCACGAGATAATAAGAAGTGCTGGAGGACAGGTAAACCGCAATCTTGTGGATGGTGTGATTGATCTAATTAAAACAGAGGTGCATGTCAATGATACTGGGCTTCTTAATCAGCAGGTTGGTACTTTCGTCAATACGAAAAACTGCACTTTAGTTCTTGAAGACTGCGAATGGAAACCAAGACCGCCGAGAAGGGAAGATTACATAACTGTTCAATTGCCAATTGCTTACGACCTTGAGGCAGAGTGTCCACGATTCTTAAAGTTTATGGGTGAAATATTCGACGGTGACAGCGATAAGGAAACCAAGATCAGATGTGTCCTGGAGGACATAGGCTACTCTCTGACAACAGATACTAAGTATGAGAAATTCATCATGTTAATAGGGAATGGTGCGAACGGTAAATCTGTACTACTCTCAGTATTGGAAAGTCTTGTTGGTTCAAAGCTTGTTTTTGCGGTACAGCCAAGTCAGTTTGATAACAGATTTCAACGTGCTCACCTTGCTGGAAAGTTAATCAATATAGTAACTGAAATCGCTGAAGGCGCAGAAATAGCCGATGCTCAACTTAAAGCAATCGTTTCAGGGGAGCTCACAACTGCTGAACACAAGCTAAAACCACCTTTTGATTTCAATCCATACGCCACTTGCTGGTTCGGCACGAATCATATGCCTCATACTAGGGACTTTTCTGAGGCATTATTTCGACGTGCAATTATTCTAAAATTTAATAATAAATTTAATGAGGGAAGCGCTAAATGTGATTCAGATTTAAAGGAAAAGCTTAAACAAGAACTTCCAGGAATATTGAATATCGCACTAAATGCTTATGCATCATTAGGACTTATAGGTGGATTTACAACTCCGAATGAATCAAAAGAAGCTGCAAAAGAGTGGCGTCTTGAGTCAGATCAAATTGCACAGTTTTTTGAAGATAAATGTATGTTTCAATCTAACTCTTCGGTTGAATCATTTGAAATTTATATGGAATATAAGTCTTGGGCAAATAATGCTGGAATAAATCGTGTAATGGGTAGAAAGGGTTTTACTGATCGCTTAGTTCGCCTTGGAGCAACACTTGTTCGCGGGGCCGGAGGTAAGCGAATGATCGCTGGCGTTGCAATGCAAATTAGGGTTTATGATGTGGACAGCATTGTTTAGTGACGCGGGTGACTTGAGTGACACGTATTTAGAGATTATTATAGTTTTGAATTTATAATATTTATGGGTTTATTCCCAGATAAAATACATCTGTGTTTGTATATAGAATAATGTAGAAAAACGCGTCACTCATGTCACTAGTGTCACTAATTGAGTTCTTGAACCAACCATTCATAAAAGCCATAAATATGTTGAACAAGCCCTTTACGGCAAGCAGATTTATAGTTTTAGTGTGAGAGTACACCTCACTATTGTCATACCTACGTCTAATGTGATGGCCGCATAGACCTACAACGCCGTCCTATCGAACTACAATCAATGCGCCTTACTTTTACTCGCAACATAGTCCATTACAGCAAATAACACACCTGAAACGATAAAAGCCATGTGTGTGGCCAACATCCAGCCCATTTGTTCATTAGCGATATGTTCTGAATTAAGGTTGCTTTGATTCACAAACGCTTTGAGCAAATCAATGGCAGAAATTGCAACTATAGAACCAATCAACTTAAGTTTTAATCCAGAGAAGTCGACCTTACCCATCCAATCTGGCCTGTCTTCACTGCCAGCGCCATTAATTTTAGAAACAAAGTTTTCGTAGCCACTAAAAATCACCATAATCAGTAAATTGGCGACCAAGGTCATGTCAACTAACGCTAACAATGTTAAGACAACCTCTTGTTCGGATGAACTAAAAATGTGCACAACAATATGCATAAATTCTTGAGCGAATTTGACCATTAGTATGACAAGTCCACCTACTAACCCCAGATACATAGGGGCTAATACCCAACGACTTCTAAAGATAATTGCTTCTATCAGCTGTTCTATAAAGTTCATCATGTATTAAATCCGTTCAGTTGTTGGTGAACTGCATTATTTTTGCAGTGATAAAATCAGTGGTGCGATTCTGGCATTAATTTAACAAATAAACAAATGGTGTTGTCAGGTTGTTGTCAGTCTTGGTCTATAAGATGCAATCCACAGTGACGGACAAAAGTTTAAAACAGACTTCAGCATCACTTAAATGCAGCACATACTTTTATTTTTTGGAGATTTCAATGAACAAATTCTTAGCAACACTATTAGCTGGCGCATTTGCATCAACGTTAGGTTCATCAGCATTTGCAGCTGACGTAGCTAAACCAGCAGAAGCAGTTAAAGCGACTGCAACTAATGCCGCTGAACCAGTTAAAACAGATGGCGCAATAGTTACACCATCTGCTGACACTAAAGTAGCACCAACAAAGGTTGTGAAAAAACATCATCGTAAACATGCTAAAAAAGTAGTTAAAACAACAGCAACTAATGATGCAAAAGAAGGCTTAACTGGTAAATAAGATTAGACATAACATTTAATCTAGTTAAATTAAAGCGTGTAATAGGGCAGAGAAATCTGCCCCTTTTCTATTTAACGAGCG
>JAYTHN010000363.1:0-3167 GCA_043732505.1 Methylotenera sp. | reverse complement strand
TATACCGCCTATGGTGATTTGTAGTAAATCATTGTTAGGATTAATCATGAATAAAATTATCAAGCGTTTGAACGGCGTTAAAAGTATGGTTTAAGTCGTAGCACCATTTACGCACTTATGGCGGCTGGCAAATTCCCCAAAAGCATAGCACTAGGTTAGCGTTCAGTGGGCTGGTTAGAAAGCGACATTGACGCATGGATTGATTCTAAAGTGGCTGCAGCACAGGCGGTGGCGTAAATGGAAAAAATCTCACCCCCAGCCAAGGAAAGTAAGATTTCTAACAAGGTTAATTATACCTTACCAATGGAAATTTTAATTAATATAATCAAGTGGTTAAGCCAAGCTACAATTAAGTTGACCACACTTGATTTATGTACAGTTATCACGTTGACTTACATCGTGTTTTTATTGGCGGTCTTCTGTAAGCTGGTGGGAGTGTTCAATTGAATAACACTACACAGTTTTTACACGCAATTGGTTTATCTGGAATTACCCCGCCATTAAGCATTATTGAAGATGGAAAGATTCACAGATTTTCCTATAACGGAAAGCCTAACAATACCGACGGCTGGTTCGTTTACTATAATGACGCTGACGGCACACGCGGCCACTATGGCGACAATCACAGCATAAGTGATACATGGTTTGCTAACACTGGCAAAACCCTTACCAGCTCAGAACATGCAGCACGGCAAGCGCAAACTAAAGCGATGCAGCAACAGCGTGAAGCTGATCTATTAATCAGTCAGGCCGAAGCTGGCATTAAAGCAACGGCAATATGGGAAAGAGCAGCGCCATGTTTAGATCATGCTTATCTAACCCGTAAAGGCGTGAAAACCTACGCACTAAAGCAGATTGATGGCAGTGTGGTGATACCGTTACGCGATGGCCTTAAAATTCATTCATTGCAATATATTGGCATAGACGGTGTTAAAAATTTTCTCTTCGGCGGCCGTATTAAAGGTTGTTATTTCTCCGTAGGCAAGCCTGACAGCATTATTTATATCGCCGAAGGTTACGCAACGGCCGCAAGCATTCACGAGGCTACAGGGTGCGCGGTGGTGGTGGCTTTCAATGCTGGCAACCTGTTAGAAGTCGCTAAAACTATTCGCGCTAAATATCCTGATATTAAGCTAGTGATATGCGCTGATGATGATCTAAGCGGTGTTGGTATTAGTAAAGCGAATGAAGCGGCTAAACAAGTGGGTGCAAGTGTGGTGATGCCTGACTTCGGCAATGACAGACCAAGCAAAGCAACCGATTTTAACGACTTACATTAACAGCAAGGATTAGCAGCGGTAAAGGCACAATTAACCGTTAAACAAGCGCCTGTAAGCGATTTAAAAGTGGTTGCTGATGTAACGCCATTGCTGGTTATTGATGGTTGGTTACCGCCTACCAGCTTATTGAGTGAAGTTAAAGCAATCCCTTACCCATTGGCCGCCTTACCTGATGGCCTAGGTGATGCCGTGCGTGAAGTCTTGGAGTTTACCCAATGTCTAGTACCACTGGCAGCATGTAGCGCGATAAGTGCGTTATCAGTAGCAGCACAACACCTGGCCAATGTTAAACGCGCCGAAGGGCTTAGCAGTCCAGTGAGTTTATATTTATTGTCTATTGCTGAAAGTGGTGAACGTAAAAGCAGTGCAGACAAACACTTTACCAGCGCCATAACATCATGGGAAACCAACCAAGCGGAACTGGCCAAGCCTTATGTTAAACGCCATAAAGTTGAATATGATAGCTGGTCTATGCAATACGAAGGTTTAAAGCAAAAGATTAAAGAAACGGCCAAGCTACAAAAACCCGTAGGTGTTTTAACTCAACAGTTAATGCAATTAAAGAATGATGAACCCTTACCCATGCGAGTGCCTAGATTAGTTTATGCAGATAGTACGCCCGAACAATTAGGCTACAGTTTAACCAAGCTATGGCCAAGCGGTGGCGTGTTGTCTAGCGAGGCTGGTGTTGTATTTGGCAGCCATGGTATGAGTAGTGGTAGCGCAATGAGTAATATGTCGTTACTAAACATTTTATGGGACGGTGGCAGTAAGCCTGTAGATCGTAGAACCAGCGATAGCTTCACAGTACAAAATGCGCGGCTAACAATGGGGCTGGCCGTACAAGCTGCAACCGTTAAAGCCTTCTTTGATGATAGTAAAGGGCTGGCACGCGACACTGGATTTTTAGCAAGATTCTTAGTGTCATGGCCTACCAGCACGCAAGGCACTAGACTATTTAAAGAGCCGCCTACAGCATGGCCTATGCTCACGGTCTTTAATTTACGCATAACCGAACTGCTAAACAAAATACCAATTCTAGACAGCAACGGGGGATTGTCACCAGCGATGTTAGAGTTAAGCGCCAATGCCAAACAAGCATGGATCACTTTTCATAATGAGGTAGAAGTAGAACTTAAAGCAGGCGGTGAAATGACCGATGCACGCGATGTGGCAAGTAAAGCGGCTGATAATGTAGCGAGGCTAGCGGCATTATTTCACCTGTATCAATCTGACAGTGAAGGTGACATTAAACAAACGCATTTAGAAGCGGCCATAGATATTGTTACATGGCACTTATACGAAGCTAAACGATTTTTAAATCAAATTGCCGTACCTGACCATGTGAGTAACGCTATTAAGTTAGATTATTATATTCTGCGTTATTGCCGTGACCATAAAACCAATATAGTGCAGAAAAACTATCTTAGGCAGCATGGCGCGATTAGAGATAAAAAGTTACTTAATGAAGCTTTAGAAGAGCTGACCGATGCTAACCATATTAGAATAGTTTTAGATGATCGAACCAGCATAATTGAAGTAAACCCATCATTATTGGGGGCTGAATATGCTTAGTCACATTTTAGATAAGTACAGTCATGCTACTGCTATTCATGCTATTCACGCTATTCCTGATGGGTTAAATACTAACCGAATAGCACGAATAGCACGAGTGCAAGTAGCAAGCCCTATAAAAGCGGTTATTTCAGCCATTGATAAACCTGTATTTAACTGGTGGTTACTCAGCTATGCAGATATTGAAAACGTGCAAGTGGCTATCTGGCCGCTGTCTACTTACGCCGAAGTAATGGCGATTAATCCCACAGCCTTATCAGTAAGGCCAATACAGTCACCACACACGCAAGCCGTGAGCATTGATACACCACA
>JAYTHN010000362.1:0-3170 GCA_043732505.1 Methylotenera sp. | reverse complement strand
TAGGTATACAATTTATTTCACCTCAGGCACAAAGTGCAACAGCCATGATAGATGGCCGTCATGCCGATGAAATGATATTGTTAATACCAGAAATGACTGCGGTTAAGCAGGCTGCCACTATCATTGCACCGCGTGGTACTTATCAACCGGCACGACAATTAACATTGAAGTACAATAATGAATTTCAGCATGTGATGCTCACCAAGATCATAGAGCGCTCACATTATTTTGAACGCATGCAATATAGCATTATTGGTTAAAGTAAAAAAAGTGACTAATTTAACATTTGACACTTCACTAAAGCAATTTTTTTCGTTACGATATATATTTATTTTAAAAGAATTATTCAAATAGAGGTTTTCAATGAGCGAGCATATTACACACCTTAACGACGCAAGTTTTGAGCAAGATGTTTTACAATCACAACTGCCAGTCTTAGTAGACTATTGGGCTGAGTGGTGCGGGCCTTGTAAAATGATTGCGCCAATATTAGATGAAATCTCAAAAGAATATGCGGGCCGCATTAAAGTTGCTAAACTGAATATTGATGACAATCAATTGACACCCCCTAAATATGGCATTCGCGGTATTCCTACCTTAATGTTGTTTAAAAATGGTAATGTTGAAGCCACTAAAGTTGGTGCTTTATCAAAATCGCAATTAACGGCATTTATTGACAGTAACATTTAAACACATTACGCTATACATACCTGTGTGAATTCTTGGTTATTACTTAATTGGAGACCACTAACTTAAGTGCACCAGTTTTGTTTACTCAAATCCCGTGCATTTTTCATCTCAGCAGTTTAATTTAAATCCCTAGTGTTTAACACATCCCACACACCTCTTGTTCTAGCGAGCCCTCATGCATTTATCTGACCTTAAGCACCTTCCTGTTACTGAACTGGTTGATATGGCGATTGCCAATGAAATCGAAAATGCTAGCCGTATGCGCAAGCAGGATGTGATATTCGCGATTTTAAAAAATAAAGCTAAAAAAGGCGATAGTATTTTTGGCGATGGCACACTTGAAGTCTTACAAGATGGTTTTGGGTTTTTACGTTCACCAGACACTTCTTACTTAGCTGGTCCTGATGACATTTACGTGTCACCCTCACAAATTCGTCGCTTTAACTTACACACAGGCGATAGCATTCAAGGTGAAATTCGCATTCCAAAAGATGGCGAACGTTATTTCGCACTCGTTAAAGTCGATATGGTGAATGGCGATGCGCCAGAAAATACCAAACATAAAATATTATTTGAAAACTTAACACCGCTATTTCCTACTATTCCACTGACATTAGAGCGTGATATTAAAGGTGTGGAAAATATTACTAGCCGCGTGATTGATATGATTGCGCCAATCGGTCGTGGTCAACGTGGATTGTTAGTTGCCAGCCCTAAAAGTGGTAAAACAGTCATGATGCAAAATATTGCACATGCCATTACTGCCAATCATCCTGATGTGATTTTAATCGTTCTACTGATTGATGAGCGTCCTGAAGAGGTGACTGAAATGACACGTTCTGTAAAAGGTGAAGTGGTTGCTTCAACTTTTGATGAGCCTGCCACACGTCACGTACAAGTGGCTGAAATGGTGTTGGAAAAAGCCAAACGTTTAGTTGAGCATAAAAAAGATGTCGTGATTTTATTAGATTCAATTACACGTTTAGCCCGTGCTTACAATACGGTTATTCCTTCATCAGGCAAGGTATTAACTGGTGGTGTAGATGCTAATGCACTACAACGCCCAAAACGCTTCTTTGGTGCAGCACGAAATATTGAAGAAGGCGGCTCACTAACCATTATTGCTACCGCCCTTGTAGATACAGGCTCCCGCATGGATGATGTAATCTATGAAGAGTTTAAAGGTACGGGCAATATGGAAATTCACCTTGATCGTAAAATGGCTGAAAAACGTCAGTATCCTGCGATTAATGTCAATAAATCAGGGACCCGTCGTGAAGAGCTGTTGATTGAAAAAGATGTGCTACAGAAAATTTGGGTGTTACGTAAATTACTTTATCCAATGGATGACATCGAAGCGATGGAGTTTTTGCTAGACAAAATCAAAGCCACAAAAAATAATGCTGATTTTTTTGACAGCATGCGCAGAGGCTAATTTACTTTTAACCTTGCTTATACCCAATAATATAAATATAATATCTGGTTATTACAAAAATGCATGTGATTAAAAGTTATTTAATCACATGCATATTCACTAGTGCCGTATCATTCGGCAAAAAATACTGAGGCTTTATTATGAAAGATGGAATTCACCCAGAATACCGCGATGTTGTTTTTCAAGACGTAGGCGCTGACTTTACTTTTATCACGCGTTCTACTATTGTTGCTCGCGACAAAATTAAATGGACTGATGGTAAAGAGTACCCATTAGTTAAAATTGAAGTATCTTCAAAATCGCACCCGTTTTACACAGGTAAGCAAATGATTTTAGATACTGCTGGTCGTGTTGATAAGTTCCGTAAAAAATATGGTATGTAATGATTGTTTGCGAGCGCGCTTGCAAATGTTGAGGCAGCTTAGGCTGCCTTTTTTATTTTGATTCGAGCACTAGTTACAATCAGTTAAAATCATGTTTTAACCGTTTAATCACTTTTACAAAAAACAATACTCAATATTATGCGCTTTCAACTCGACCACGACTGGCAAGGCAATATGTCCACACCACGTGCACACGTAGGTGAAAGCGTAAAAACACAATTATTGTTATTACTATGCGCCATTTGGATAGTACTAGGTTTGATTGGTCACGCACCTTGGAAGCCGATAGAGTCTACTAGCATCGTCATCGTCAAAAATATTCTAGATGGCGGCAATTTGATTGCACCACTAGCCGTTGGACAAAATGCGCCAGAAACACCGCCTTTATATTATTTAACTGCCGCATTTAGTGCTAAATTATTATCACCATTCATGAGCCTGCATGATGGTGCCAGATTAATCAATATTATTTGGATGACCATAGTATTGCTCATGGTTGGAATGTCTGGGCGCGAGTTGTGGGTGCGCGGTGTTGGTCGCCACGCAACGTTCATAATGATAGGCACTATAGGTTTGGTAACTATTGCACATAGTTTAAGTACCGAAGTAGCAGGGCTAGCTTGTACAGCAACTGGCTTTTATGCACTGGCACTTTCTAAGCG
>JAYTHN010000361.1:0-3174 GCA_043732505.1 Methylotenera sp. | reverse complement strand
GCCAAATAAAGTTCGCAAGGTTCCCTGGGTGGGTGGGGAAATATTGCTCTACTGTCTCTATTAGTTGCTGTGTGATTTCATCTACTGAAACTTTAGGTGAAGCTGGTAAATCTTTAGGGCCAGTTTTACCAAATGCTTTGCGGTTTTCAGCATCGTAATTCCAAGCACCCCCTTCAGGTTGTTCTGCCTGCATCAATACGTTATATTTTTTACGCATCATTCGGTAAAAAAATTCCATGCGCAATTGCTTACCATTGACTGCCCACCGTTTAAAATCAGCACGGCTACACATAAAGTGTAGATCATCTTTGATGACTAATTGTGTTTTTCTCTCTCGTGCTAAATTGATTAAATCTTGCTCTAAACGATATTCACCTGGCTCACAGACAATAATTTTTTGAGGCTTTAGCTGTTCAATATAATGCTGCCATGCACTTTTTAATGAAGCAAAATCATGTTCCCCTAACTTCAAATAAGTAATAGGCAGCCCTTGTTCGTTCATTGCTTGAGCATAATGACGCATTGCTGATAAAAATAAAACAATACGGGCTTTGTGGCTCCAAACATGGGTTGATTCACCACTCGCTTCGACCATTAAAATACAATCTTGTGCGCTATCAAAGCCTTCTAGTGCAGAATTATCAAAGTTAAGCTGGTCACCTAAGATTAGGATTAAATTTCGCGTCATATTTTGGTTTATCTTATGGTTTTGACTTACTATTAGCTCTGCATTTATCAGAGCAATATTTAACTTCTTCCCAATTTTTCGCCCAAGCTTTGCGCCAAGTCATTTCGCGGGCACATTGAATGCATTTTTTACTAGGAAGCCCACTTTTATTACCTTTAAATTCGGATTTTATTGCCACACATAGAAGACTACATTAACTGCTCGCGGTTCATAGAAACCGTTAGTGATATTAGAAATTACTTACCAAGTATTTGCTGTATTAAATGTGCAGCGGCGGCAAAACCAAATGGTGCAGTCACACAAACACTAGAACCGTAGCCAGCACAATTGAGGCCAGTAATTGAGTTGTCACTATCTACTTCAAATGTACTGTCAGGCTTAATAATGGCTTCATCAGAATAGACGGCAGTAATACCAAATTTTGATACTTTGCTTTTTGAGTGCTGACTTTTAACAGCGTCACCCTTAGGAAAAAGATAGTCTCGACGTAAACCATTTCTTACTTTTGCTAGTAATCTATCTCCAGTGACTACAGATAAATCAGCATGTTTGATTTTAGTAGGGTCTAAGCGACCACCTGCCCCACCGACAATCACTAAGGGTATTTCTTTTTGCTTACAAAAAGCCGCAATCACCATCTTTGCCTTTGCATCATCAATGCAATCAATCACACCGCTGTAATTAGCGGCTAGCATCACATTTACATTTTCAATTGTGATGAAATCTTCAATCTCAATCACGTTTGCAGTTGGATTGATGAGGTGAATACGTTCCGCCATGGCCGTCACTTTTGCTTTACCAAATGCGCCCTCTACAGCATGTAATTGGCGATTCACATTCGATTCTGCAATATTATCTAAATCAATTAATGTAATGGCACCAACGGCATTACGTGCAATGGCTTCGGCCGCCCAAGAACCTACTCCACCTATACCGATGATGCAGATATGTGAGGCTTGTAGCCTTGCTAAGCCTTTTTGGCCATACAAACGTGACACGCCTCCAAAACGACGCTCAAAATCTATTGCTTCCGTCATATTTCTAAAACTACAAAAGCCGCTGCAAGATTCTTTTCATCGCTAATGCTAATGTGCATATTAACGATATTCTTAGACTGCAAAAAAACCTGCAATTCTGCCGCCAAGACCAACATAGGCTTACCTAAATCATCATGTGAAACGGCAATGTTTTGAAAGGTGGCTGGCGCACGTAAACCTGTACCTAACGCCTTAGAAAATGCTTCTTTTGCAGCAAAACGTTTAGCTAGAAAGCGTGGTTTAATTTGCGATTGCTGATAACTAGCAAATTCAGAATCTGCCAAAATACGTTTAGCAAAGTCGTCACCAAATTGGTTAATTGAAGATTCGATACGAGAAACTTCGACGATATCTGTACCTATGCCAAAAATCATGTTTAATGAGCACCTATGACTAACTTGGCGCAAACTCTTTAATCAAAGCCTTCATTTCACGCACTGCATTATCCCAGCCCACAAATAGCGCATGTGCCACAATCGCATGGCCAATATTCAATTCTTCAATACCATTGATAGATGCGATTTCATGCACATTATGATAATGCAAACCATGTCCAGCATTAACAACTAAACCCAAACTGAGTGCATGGGTAACCGCATCTTTAACACGCATTAACTCACGGGCTTTGTCTTCTGAATTTTCTGCATCAGCAAAGGTGCCCGTATGCAATTCAATCACTGGCGCACCCGCTTTTTTTGAAGCATCAATTTGTGCAATATCTGGTCCGATAAACAATGAAACACGAATACCTGCATCACTTAATTTTTTAACCGCTTTTTGTACGTTAGCAAAATTACCTATTACATCTAAGCCACCTTCTGTTGTGCGCTCTTCGCGACGTTCTGGTACTAAACATACATCTTGTGGCGAAACTTCAAGTGCGATACCTATCATCTCGTCAGTCACCGCGCATTCAAGATTCATACTGGTTTGTAGCAAGCCACGTAAAGCACGCACATCGGCATCTTGCATGTGCCTGCGGTCTTCACGAAGGTGTAGTGTAATGCTATCTGCTCCAGATTGTTCAGCACGCAAAGCCGCTTGCACTACACTTGGATATTTAGTACCGCGTGCCTGACGAATTGTTGCAACGTGATCGATATTTACACCTAGTTTAATCATTGTTAATTTCTTAGTTAATTTCTTAATTTAAATTTTTCAGCTGATGAATTGTAAGTATTTAAGACAACTTATGCCTATGTACCAACTTAACTTTTAATATTTACGTGTCACAAAATCTGACCCAAACAATTCAAAAAAGTTATACTCAGATAATACCCGCTCACCACTATTCGATCCAAGCATTTTTATAGATTGAGTATTCTGTAATTCGTTTGAGGCTATTGATATTAACTTTTGCTGATATTTACCAGTAAACATATCTAAATCATTAAATGCATTATAGATTCATCATTTTGTAAGTTAGGCGTAAGGAACTTATTGTTTAAT
>JAYTHN010000360.1:0-10434 GCA_043732505.1 Methylotenera sp. | reverse complement strand
AGCCTATATTTAATCAGAAATCAGCTATTTTGGTCTGATGGAGTAAAGCGTATTCATGAACTAGATGCTTACTATAAACCTGATGTTGAATCAGCCATTAGTTTCTACCAGCCAGAAGGACAAGCGCAGATTCGTGAAGCGGTGGCGCATGAGATTAAGACAGGTGAATCATGGGATTTAGAGCTACCTTTTACTACCGAAAAAATAAACATCTTTGGGCGCGTTTTCAGGGTGATGCCATAATTAAAAATGGCAAAGTCGTGCGTTTAGCCGGGGCTTTTCAAGATATTACCCGCTTTAAAATTGCGGAAGATCAAATCAAAAATTTCGCGTTTTATTACACCTTAACCAATCTGCCGAATTGTCGTTTATTGCTTGATCGATTGGTTTTAACTGTGGCACGAAGTAAGCGTAGCAAACTTATTGACGCCTTATTATTTATCGATTTGGATAATTTTAAGGCTTTAAATGACACATTAGGTCACAATAAAGGCGATGATTTACTGAGGCAAGTGGCTGTTAGTTTGCTAGATTGTGTGCGAGATACAGATAGCATTGCGAGATTAGGTGGCGATGATTTCGTAGTTTTACTGGAAAGCTTGAGCGATGATTACAACCTAGCACGCAAACAGGTATTGCAAATAGGGAAAAAATCATCGAATCTTTAAACCAACAATATTATTTGGGGTTAGATAAATTTAGCACCACACCAAGTATCGGCGTTACGCTGCTCAATGGCGAGCAAGATAGTACCGAGTTACTTAAAAACGCAGATGTCGCTATGTACCAGGCAAAAGCAGATGGCCGTAATTGTATGCGTTTTTTTGATGACTCTATCTGAAGTTTGAGATAAAAGCATGCCTTACACCATCCTGCTAGAATATTAGGCTATGCAGGTTAAGAAGGTACCCCTCTAAAATAAGCCAGTATAGCAACCACTGCTGATACACCGGCAATTACAGCTGCAAGCCAAGCAGCAATAGCTGATGCCCTTGCTGCACTTGTAAGCACTTTGTTACTGCGAAGTTCTAGTAGGTGCATTGCAATCCACTTTCTTAGAGATGACTCTTTCTCCGTAATGAAGTCGAACAATTCACTATCGGTCAGCTTTTCTAATAGCTCATAATCTTCTTTTTTCATTGATTAAACTCCTAACACTAAGTAATCATCCTAATTGAAGAGGTATTTTGCGTCAAATAGCATATAGCAATAAAAAAACCTCGCCGAAGCGAGGTTTTTTTTGAATGCTACTTAGCGCATTCCAGCTTCAATTCGATGGTGAGGCTAGGCTATGAAATCATTTTCGACGCAGACAGTACATTAAGTACGGCAAGGAGCAAATAATTAAACCAACGACGCATCACCGAAGAAGTGAAGAATAGAATTACATCATGCCGCCCATGCCACCCATACCGCCCATATCACCACCACCCATAGAAGGACCGTCATCTTTAGGTAATTCAGCAACCATACAATCAGTCGTTAACATTAAGCCAGCCACTGATGCTGCATTTTGCAATGCTGAACGTGTTACTTTAGTTGGGTCAAGCACGCCCATTTCTACCATATCGCCATAAGTTTCGTTAGCCGCGTTATAACCGTAGTTACCTTTACCAGCAGCAACGTTATTCACCACGACTGATGGTTCAACACCAGCGTTTTGTACGATTTGGCGTAATGGCTCTTCAACCGCGCGAAGCACAATTTTAATACCAGCTTCTTGGTCTAAGTTATCGCCTTTAACTTTAGCAATTGCGTCACGTGCACGAATCAATGCAACACCACCGCCAGCAACAATACCTTCTTCAACCGCTGCGCGAGTTGCGTGTAATGCATCTTCTACACGGGCTTTTTTCTCTTTCATTTCAATTTCAGTGGTCGCTCCCACTTTAATCACTGCAACACCGCCAGCTAATTTAGCGACGCGTTCTTGTAGTTTTTCACGATCGTAGTCGCTTGAAGCTTCATCGATTTGTGTTTTGATTTGCGCAATGCGTGATTTGATGTTTGCTTCAACGCCGTGGCCATCAATGATGATGGTGTTTTCTTTACCCACTTCAATTCGTTTCGCTTGACCTAAATCTTCAAGTGTTACATTTTCAAGTTTCAAGCCCACTTCTTCAGCAATCACTGTACCGCCAGTTAAGATGGCGATATCTTCTAACATGGCTTTACGACGATCACCGAAACCAGGTGCTTTAACAGCAGTTGTTTTCAAGATGCCACGGATGTTGTTTACTACTAATGTAGCGAGTGCTTCACCATCAATATCTTCAGCAATAATCAATAATGGACGACCTGATTTAGCCACTTGCTCTAACGTTGGCAATAAATCACGGATGTTAGAGATTTTTTTGTCGTGCAGCAACACGAATGGATTATCTAATAATGCAATTTGACGCTCTTGATTGTTGATGAAATAAGGTGATAAGTAGCCACGATCAAACTGCATACCTTCAACGACATCTAATTCACTTTCTAAGCCTGAACCATCTTCAACAGTGATTACACCTTCTTTACCAACTTTATCCATTGCATCAGCAATCAATTGGCCGATTGAAGTATCAGAGTTTGCTGAAATAGAACCTACTTGAGCAATTTCTTTACTGGTTGTACATGGTTTTGATTGTTCTTTTAGATTGGCAATTGCAGCAGCAACCGCTTTATCGATACCACGTTTTAAATCCATCGGGTTCATGCCAGCAGCTACAGATTTCATACCTTCTCGAATAATCGCTTGTGCTAGAACCGTTGCTGTTGTTGTACCGTCACCAGCGATATCAGAAGTTTTTGAAGCCACTTCTTTCACCATTTGTGCGCCCATGTTTTCGAATTTGTCTTTTAATTCGATTTCTTTAGCCACTGAAACGCCATCTTTAGTGATGGTTGGCGCGCCGAAAGAGCGCTCTAAAACTACGTTACGGCCTTTAGGACCTAATGTTACTTTAACTGCATTTGCTAGAATATTCACGCCGTTAGTCATTTTTTGGCGAACTTCGTCGCCAAATCTTACGTCTTTTGCTGCCATGTTAAATTCTCCTGATGTTCTTTATATGTTTTTCATTGGATTGAATAACTGAATTATTCAACAATCGCCATAATGTCTTCTTCACGCATTACTAATAGCTCTTCGCCATCAACTTTTACAGTTTGGCCTGAGTATTTACCAAATAACACTTTGTCACCCACTTTAACGTCTAAAGGAATTGCTTTTCCACTATCATCTCTTTTACCAGTGCCAATAGCTTGAACAACGCCTTGATCAGGTTTTTCAGTTGCGCTATCTGGAATTACAATGCCTGACGCGGTAGTACGTTCTTCTTCTGAGCGTTTAACAATCACGCGGTCGTGTAAAGGACGAATTTTCATACGGTTTCTCCAAAAATTAAATAACAATGTTGCAACAATTAAATAGGCTAAAAATTTAATCTTAAAAATCGATTTTTAGCAGTTTAAAACAAATTAGATAAAACTTTTGTTAATGCACATGGCCTGAATTTTATGCTGCTAAATTTGCAACATTGACTTTTCTATGCAAAACAAATTTGATTTTAGCACTCAATGCCTCAGAGTGCTAGTAATTGGGTTAGTTTGCAAAAATTTCAAGGCCTAGCACGTCAAGTAATCAGTGTTGTTTAAATAAAGAATTTTAAGTTACACAGATTTAGTTCTTAAAATAATGAATCCAAGCAACTTTATTTAGAGTTGATGCTGGAAAAATAGATTCAAAAACCTCATGCTGTTTTTAGTATTTTTTTAAAAGTATGCCAATGATACAAAATAAATCTGCTATAGAACAATTAAACCTTGGATTTAACGACCAAGAAGATAGGCTGTTGCTGAAGATAGGTATGGCTGATAAAACTGAGGTTGCATTGTGGATCACGCGACGCATATGTAAGGAAATGTGGGGGCTGTTGCAAAATACTAATAGCAGTTTGGTATCTGCGGTTAACCCAATAATTACCACCCCAGATAACAAGCATCAAGCGATTGAAAATTTTGAGCTTGAAGTGGCAGAGCAAAAAAAAATAAATAATATGGATTTTAAATCTGAATACATTACCAGCCGCGACACGCGCACTAATGAGCCAATGCTAGCTATTCAATGTGTGGTAATTTCTATTGAAAACTCATCTTTAGAGAAATCTCAGTTGCCACAGTTAGAGCTTCAATGTACTAATGGACAGTCGGTTAAAATCGCGTTGAGTAACGAGCTAGTTTATGCGGTTACCAATATGATGTTACTTGCTACACGTGAGGCTCGCTGGGATTTATCTATTACACAAAATAGTACGCAAATTGCACTTAACCCTTCACAACCAGTACTGCATTAATATTATGGAATATCGTCAATTAGGTTCATCTGATTTAACTGTTTCTGCCGTCTGTTTAGGCACCATGACTTATGGTGACCAAAATACACAAGCTGAAGCGCACGAGCAATTATATTACGCACTATCACAAGGTATTAACTTTATTGATACCGCAGAGATGTACCCAGTGCCGCCCAAAGCGGAAACCTGCACCCGTACTGAGGTGATGGTGGGACATTGGCTTAAGAATCAGGCGAGAGATAAGATTATTTTAGGCACTAAAGCTGCGGGGCCGCGCCGCAATGTGAGTTGGATACGTGGGGGACCAAGTTCATTAGATATCACGAATATTCGTGCCGCGCTTGAAGCTTCACTGCAACGTTTGCAAACAGATTATATTGATATTTATCAGTTGCATTGGCCAGAGCGTAATGTGCCGATGTTTGGACAATACCAATTTGACCCTGCGGGTGAGTTTGAGTCTGGCGTGTATAAGCAGGGCGCTGAAAAAGAATGGGTCTCGATTCAAAATCAGTTAGAAACACTATCGGCTTTAGTGAAAGAAGGCAAAATTCGTTACGTAGGTCTTTCTAATGAGTTTCCTTGGGGTGTTATGGAATTTCTACGCGTTGCTAAAGAATTTAATCTGCCGCGTATCGCTAGCCTGCAAAATGGCTATAGCTTGTTGAATCGAACTATAGAGTTAGGGTTAACTGAAATACTTTATCGCGAAAAAGTAGGTTTTTTAGCTTATTCACCTCTTGCATTTGGCCATTTAACCGCTAAGTATAGCGATGACCCTGCGGCTAAAGGCCGTGCAACGATGTTTACTGGCTATGCACAACGGTATACAAAACCAAATGTCACGCCTGCTACCATTGCCTACGCAAAACTTGCGCGCATGCATGGCATGACACCTACACAGATGGCCCTATCATTTGTGTATCACCGCTGGTTTGTGACTAGCACTATTGTAGGCGCTACGAATATGAAGCAGTTGAAAGAGAACATATCGGCATGGCAAACATCGCTATCCCCAGAAGTGATGCAGGAAATTGAGACTTTACATTTACAGATGATGAATCCAGCACCTTGATTTCATCACGTTTTTTAAACTAAGCTATAGTGGTAATAAAAAGCTGGTGAACATTTCAATGCTCACCAGCTTTTTATTACTATAACTACTGATTAATAATCTAGTTATTTTAAATCGTCGAACATTAATCAATTAACTTAGACTAGTTTTACCACACCCTTCATCATCATTGCATGGCCAGGGAATGAGCAAAAGAATACGTAACTGTCCGCAGCATTCATTTTACTTGTTTTAAATTTTGCGCTGGTAGATTCACCACCGCCAATAATATTAGTCGCCACCACAACGCGGGGATCGTTTACCTTTACATAATTGCTAGATAAACCAGCTTTACTACCATCATCTAGAATTCCTTGCTGATCAGCTGTTTTAGAAATTACTAAATTGTGGCCCATCATAGCTTTAGCCATTGTGCCGTCATTTTTTAAGTTAATCGTAAATTCTTTGCAGCTTTTTGGCACATCTATATTTTTAGCAGTGTAAGCCATGCCTGGGGTCACCTCTAAATTAATGTCACAGGTGCCAGCCGCTGCGGCTTGTGTTGATGCAGTTAATGCAACAAATGCTAATGAGCCTGATAACATTGCAGCAGATACAACAGCTGATACTAGGATATTTTTATTCATCATGATAGTTTCTCTCAATAAAGTGAATGGTTTAACACTAACAATTTAACTTTACAAATGTTTCTTTTGTATACAGATAAGGCACAAAGCTCAGACATAGGTTCCATATAATATAACTATATATGAATATATTTTTTAAAGTTAAAATAATAAATTAGACATTTTTATCTTTAAAACTCTTAAGCTTACTGAAAACCGCCTTAACTTAGGAATATTATGCTTCAAATGAAAATAGTATTATCAACATATTGCGTATGCTTATATGGGCTTTTATCTTTACCAACAATTGTTGAGGCGAAAGATACTTTGACAGTAGAGCAGGCAATGTTTAAGTGTAAAACTACTTATCCCTCTCAGTTTGAATCAAAAAAAAGATTGGCTTGTTTTGATAGCATCAGTAGTCCTGCAATTGAAACGGTGTCACAAAATGCATTAACTAATGGTGATGTAAATCCAACAACTGACAATGGTGGGCTTGTACTTGATGAATCATTAGCAGATAAAAATATACCTAAAGCAGAGAGGGCAGTCGCGATAGTAAAACCAAGCGCAGAGCTCAGTTATCTTGAAAGAAAATGGCGCTTAACGTCTCAAGGTGATTGGGATATCAGCGACTTTGAAACTTACAAATCTAATTATTTATTGATTACAGATACTAGTCGGCCAAATGACACACCAACTAGTCCAAGCCAAAACAATACAGAAGATAGAAACCTAGATTCTAAAGATTTGAAGTTCCAATTAAGTTTAAAAACAGAGATGATGAGTAATATTCCCATTATTCGCAGTTTACCTTATGTGACTAGCTCTAGGGTCTGGGCCGCTTATACGCAACAATCTTACTGGCAGATTTTCAATAGCAAGGCTTCTAGACCCTTGCGCGAAAATGATTATGAGCCTGAAATTATGTTGTCATTAGGCATTGACAACCAAATGGATGGCGTTAAAAAAAGCTACATTCCAAGATTATTAAATCTTGGATTTGTACACCAATCGAACGGTCGTTCTAATCCAGTTTCTAGAAGTTGGAATCGAGTTTATTTAGAAAGTGGCTTTGAGTTGACAGACCGACTATCTTTAATGGTGCGACCATGGTGGCGTGTGCCCGAAAGCCAAGATGATAACCCAGACATAGAAAAATATATGGGTTATGGTGACATAACTTTACGATGGGAAGATGATAAACGTAAAAATGCTGTTTCTGTATTGTTACGCAATAATTTACAAAATGATAATAAAGGCTTTGCACAAGTAGATTTGCAACGGCAAGTATTTAACAACCCCTATTTAAAATTGCACGTGATGCTTTCGAGCGGCTATGGGGAAACGTTGCTAGATTATAATCACTCGCAAAACATATTTGGTCTTGGTATTTCTCTCGGAGAGTAGTAGTCTTCAACATCTTTCAATAAATAGTTTTGCCGGCGTTCGCAACGTATTCAACATGTCTAATCAATCTTTGCTAGACCGCAGCCTGCATTCTGTGTGGCACCCATGCACACAGATGAAGCAACATGAGACTTATCCGTTGGTGCCGATTCAAAGAGGTGAGGGTGTTTGGCTTTATGATACCGACGGTAAACGGTATTTAGATGCCGTGAGCTCTTGGTGGGTGAATCTGTTCGGGCATAATAATCTGCGTATTAAAAATGCAATTAAACTGCAACTTGATACGTTGGAACACGTAATGCTAGCAGGGTTTACGCATGCACCAGTTGTTGAGCTATCTGAGAAGTTAGCTAAACTCACTGGTTTGGGTCACGCTTTTTACGCAAGCGATGGTGCGAGTGCCACTGAAATTGCGCTTAAAATGAGCTTTCATTATTGGCGCAATACTAATAGATGCAATAAAACCAAATTTATCAGCTTACAAAATAGCTATCACGGTGAAACGCTAGGTGCGCTTAGCGTGACTGACGTCGCCATTTTTAAAGATACTTACGCACCGTTACTCACACAGTCTGCACAAATGCCTAGCCCAGACTTTAGGTTTGCTGAAAGCGGTGAAACAGCGGAAGCGTTTGCCTTAAGTTGCGCTATAACGTTAGAGCAATATGTGCGCGAGCATCACGAAACACTTGCTGCATTTATTATCGAGCCACTTATTCAGTGTGCTGCAGGTATGGGCATGTATCACCCAATTTATTTACGCAGGGCGCGTGAGATTTGTACTAAGTATGATGTGCATCTAATTGCGGATGAGATTGCGGTTGGATTCGGGCGTACAGGATCAATGTTTGCAAGCTACCAGAGCTGTGTTGATTGCGATCAACCTGACGCTTGCACACAAAGTAGAGACTGCAGACCAGATTTCATGTGTTTATCCAAAGGCATCACAGGTGGTTATTTACCTTTATCTGCTGTATTAACCACAGATAAAATCTACCAAGCCTTTTATGATGACAGTACTGTAAAAGGTTTTTTGCATAGTCATAGTTATACAGGCAATCCATTGGCTTGTAGCGCAGCTTTAGCAACGCTGGAGATTTTTGAATCAGATAATATCATTGAGAAAAATAAAGAAAAAGCGGCTTACTTAAGCAGCCAGCTGCAAATATTCAGCCAATTACCCATTGAGCATATACGGCAGCAAGGAATGATTTGGGCTTTTGATGTAAAAACGACTAATGAAAAATTTGCCAGAGATTGTTATGCTGAAGCCTTGATGCAAGGCTTGTTATTGCGCCCGATAGGCAATACCGTTTATTTCATGCCACCTTATACGATCTCTCAAACCGAGATGGATTTTATGCTTCAAGCCACTTTTGACGCACTGAAAACTAGTATTTAACTAAATTAACGCACTGATTAAATCATGAAAATACGCTTACTCATATGTTGCCTATGTTTGTATCAATTGTGCCTATATCCATTGGCGCATGCTGAATCATCACACGCTGAGTCGGAAGTTGAGTTATCTAATATTGAATCTCAACTTAATCAGCAGTTGAACACTGAGTTGCCACTCGCAGTAAGTAGTGCATTAGGTAAAATTGGAGTACCAGAAAATAGCGTATCAGTGTATGTGCAGTCTCTGGCTCAACAACCGGCGCAATTAAGCCTGCCAATATTGGCGCATCAAGCGACAGTTGCACTTAATCCCGCTAGTACGATGAAATTGCTTACCACTTATGCCAGCTTAAGTTTGCTAGGCCCAGCTTATCGCTGGAAAACGGAAATATATCATGATGGCAATCTAAAAAATGGTGTGTTAGATGGCAATGTATATTTGAAAGCCTACGGTGACCCTAATTTTACGACTGCAGATTTCTGGCGTTTACTTAACAGTTTGCGCCAACTCGGTATTAATGAAATAAAAGGTAATTTAATAGTAGATAATAGTTATTTTGCCAGCGAGTCTCAATCAGAAGGCAATTTTGATGGTGACGAAGTGCGTGCCTATAACGCGCCACCAAGCGCGTTAGCGATTAACTTAAAAGCTAGTAGCTTTAGATTTGACTCCGATGGCAGTCATGTCAGTATCATTCAAGAGCCAAATTTAGCCGAAATTAAAATCAAGAATTTACTCAAAGTCGGCAAAGCTGATTGTGCTAGTTGGCGTAATGGTTTTAGTTACGATGTGAAGCAAATTGGTGACATCTCCACGGTTACTTATGTGGGTACTTATGCCCCCAATTGTCATGAAAAATATTTAGAGTTGGTAGCTATTGACGGGAATAATTACACGCTAGCCTTATTCCGTCAGTTATGGCTTGAGTTAGGCGGCCTTTTTAACGGTAAACTTGAGGTTAGCAACGTACCGGCAGATGCCAAAAAGCTATGGCAACAAGACTCAAAAACTTTGGCGCAGATATTGCCCGACATGAATAAATGGAGCAACAATCTAATGGCGCGGCAGATGTTGTTGACAATTGCCGCTGAGAAAGTGACATTGCCAGCAACAGAAAGTAATGGTGCATTAGCTGTCAAACATTGGCTGAATTCAATAGGATTAAGTTTTGACGAGTTAGTCATTGAAAACGGGTCAGGATTATCACGCTTAGAACGAATCAGTGCAGAACATATGGGCGCATTGTTAGTAAATGCTTACTATAGCGCTGTGATGCCTGAATTAATAAGCTCTTTGCCTATCTTGGCAGTAGATGGCACTATGCAAAGGCGTATGAAAGAGAGTATTTTACAAGGCAAGGCACACTTAAAAACAGGGACTATAAATGGTGTTTTTACCTTGGCTGGTTATGTGCTTGGGCAAAATAACAAACGCTACGTAGTTGTTTTTATGGCTAATCATCCCAATGCTATACTTACCAAGCACGCACAAGATGCCTTGTTGGAATGGGTATATGTGCAGTAATTTAGATTTATTGACTGGGCCAGCTATAGATGAACCAGATCAAATTTCTATTATCATAATCATGGGTTTATAATTGAGCTT
>JAYTHN010000359.1:0-3218 GCA_043732505.1 Methylotenera sp. | reverse complement strand
TTGCAACCAGCAGCTAAAGCTTACAACGGTCAAGTACAAACTTCTGATTGGTTGAGCCGTGAAGCAGGTGCTAAATTCTTCAAAAATGACAAAATCATGAATTTGGTTTTCTCAGATGAAGTCTTGAAAGACCATCGCAATACGTAAGCTGTAGAAGTTTCGCCAAACAATTTAGTTTCTGCACGTTTAGTCGAATATAAGCCAGCGGCACCAAAAAGTTTTGATTCTGTTAAAGCTGGCATTGAAGACTTACTTAAAATTGAAGCTGCAGCTAAATTAGCCTTAGCAAAAGGTGATGCCGCTTTAAAAACCTTGCAACAAGGTAAGGAAGTAGCTGGTCTTGACTGGATTCCTGAAGTTACAGTTGATCGTAAAAATGCACAAGGTTTAACTGAATTAGCGATGAATCAAGTATTTAATACAAATGCTACTAAATTACCTGCCTACTCTGGCGTTGCAAATTCTAAACAAGGCTATCTGCTTGTTAAAGTATTTAAAGTAAATACTCCCTCATCTACAGATGTAGATGCGCAGAAAACGGCTAAAACAGAGCTAAATGAGGCTTTATCAAGCGAATACTTGGCAGCTTATAAGCAATCACTGCGTGCTAAAGCTAAAGTAAAGGTGAATGAAAAACTTTTATTAAGTAATCAAGCTAATAATTGACTTAAACATAAGTTAAATCCAAAAAAAGTCATTATCAAAGTGCCTTTTTTATTGGATTTAACTTACATAGTAATCACAACTTAACACTAATCACAATTTAAGTCATTGCCACTTTAATATTTATTCAATCACGCCAGCAGCAGTAATATTCATACCGCCATCGACATACGTAATTTCACCAGTAACGCCTGAAGCTAAGTCACTACACAAGAATGAAGCAACGTTACCCACTTCTTCGATGGTGACATTGCGGCGTAATGCGGAATGTTTTTCATTGAAATTAATCATTTTGTCAAAGTCTGCAATGCCTGAAGCCGCTAATGTTTTAATAGGCCCAGCTGATATAGCATTCACACGTATACCTTTAGGTCCTAAGCTTTGTGCCATATAACGCACATTTGCTTCTAAGCTCGCTTTAGCTAAACCCATGACATTGTAGTTAGGCATTGTGCGTTCAGCACCTAAATAACTTAAAGTGAGTAAGCTAGCATTACGACCCAGCATCAATGGTAGCGCGGCTTTGGCTAATGCGGCAAAACTATATGAGCTAATGTCGTGTGCGATACGAAAATTCTCACGCGTGACAGCATCAAGATAATCCCCGTCTAATGCAGTTTTTGGTACAAATGCTACTGAGTGAACTATGCCGTCAATACCATCCCAAAGTTTGGCAATCGCTGGAAACAGCGCATCAATCAAAGTATCTTCTGCTACATCACAATGAAATACGAGCTTTGAATCAAATTCAGCAGCAAGACCAGCAACGCGGCCTTCATGTTTTTCCATTTGATAAGTGAACGCCAATTCTGCACCTTCGCGTTTCATCGCGGCTGCAATGCCATAAGCGATTGAACGATTGCTTAATAAGCCTGCGATTAGTATTTTTTTACCTGCTAAAAATCCCATGAAATTCTTCCTCTAATTAACTTTATTCTTTTAAGTCGATGCTTACGTTTTTAGTCGAACGCTTGATCAATTATTTAATGATGGCTACTTCTAGGGTTAAACGCATCGCGTAGCCCATCTCCGAGCAAATTATACCCTAACACAGTAATCAGTATAGCCAGTCCTGGGAACAGTGAAAGCCACCATGCGAATTGAATATATTCTTTACCATCCGTAAGAATATTGCCCCATGAAGCTTGAGGTGCTTGAACGCCTAGGCCTAAGAAACTCAGGCCTGATTCAACCAATACAGCACTGGCAATACCTAAAATTGAGCTAACAATGATAGGGGTTAAACTATTGGGTAATAAATGCGTGAATATCAACCTCACATCTTTAGCCCCTAATGTTTGTGCAGCTAAAACGAATTCACGATTTCGCAAACTTAGAAATTCCGCACGCACTAATCGAGTGACGCCCATCCAAGAGGTGAGGCCAATCACAATCATAATGTTCCAGATTGATGGCGTTAAAAATGCAATCACTGCCAAGATCAGGAAAAAAGTGGGGATAGAGAGCATCACATCAACAATACGCATAATCACCGTGTCTATCCAGCCACGATAAAAGCCTGCAATCGCACCGAGAACGATCCCAATCGCTGTGGCAATACCAACAGCAACGAAGCCTACCATAAGCGATATACGGGCGCCGTAAAGCATACGTGAGAATACATCACGACCCAATCCATCTGTGCCCATCCAATGATGTGATGTAGGTGACAATAGAATGGCTTTTACATCAATAGCATCTGGGTCATAAGGCACAATCAAAGGAGCAGTGAAAGCAAGCACTAATATGCTTGCAATAATAATAAAGCCTATCAAGGCGAGTGGGTTTGAGAATACTTTTTTCATGGCATCGTTTTCTCTTAGGGCTCACTGAATAACGCCGCGTCTAACTCTGGGGTCAGCCCAAGCATAGGCAACATCCGCCAGTAAATTACCAATTAAAGTCAGGATTGCACCTATCGTCAGAATGCCCATAATGACTGGAAAGTCTCGCATTAAGACAGCGTCATAGAATAATTTACCCATGCCTGGAATCGCAAAAATACTTTCCGCAATCACTGAACCGCCGATAAGACCTGGAATACTTAAGCCAAAAATAGTAATAAGTGGTAGCAAGGCATTGCGTAGGGCGTGACCATATACCACACGGTTTTCATGTAAGCCTTTAGCGCGAGCGGTAGTGATGTAATCCTGATGTAATACTTCTAACATGCCGTTACGCACAAAGAGGGATATGCCTGCTAATCCAGTGATACCAGAAATACACACGGGTAAAAACAGATGCCTCAACTTATCAGTAATCTGGGCATACCAGTGCATATGTTCATAACCTAGACTTTCTAATCCTGAAATTGGCAACCAATTATGTTGCACGCCAGTCCAGTACATGAGCATGAGCGCAACCCAAAAGCCTGGAATCGCAAAGCCTATAAATACAAATAACGTAATACCACGATCTGCCAATTGATTTTGCTTAAGTGCCGAGACTACGCCCAGCGGCAGTGCTACTGCAATAATTAAAATTAAGCTAAGTACGTTAATTAATAATGTGATTGGCAAGGCTTCTTGAATCATGCCTAAGCTAATGTTGCCATC
>JAYTHN010000358.1:0-3245 GCA_043732505.1 Methylotenera sp. | reverse complement strand
ATGTATTAGCGCCCATCAGGCGTGGACCTGGGCCATCGCCATCATTGCTACGATACATGCCATAAGTATCACGGTCTTGATAACTCATATTCAATCTCCTAAGTATTACACTGTATGCATTAACGAATTCAGGCGTATTGCAGTGAACGCTACAATTTATGTGTTCAATACTATTTTCTACTTTAAATACAGGTTAATCCGTACGTTATCGAACATAAATTTAATATTTAATGCATAAAGTTAAGTTTTTAGAAAAGCTAATAAATCATTATTGAGTTGTGATTGGTGCGTGTAACCAATGCCATGTGGCGCACCTTTATAAATTTTTAATGTTGCATTTTTAACTAACTTAGCTGACAAGAGCCCTGAGGAGCATATGGGGACTACTTGGTCATCATCACCATGAATAATCAGTGTTGGTAAATCGAACTTTTTAAGGTCTTCTGTAAAGTCAGTTTCTGAAAATGCTTTAATACAGTCAAAAGTGTTTTTATGACCTGCAGTCATGCCTTGGCGCCAAAAGGTGTCCATCGTGCCTTGTGACACTTTTGCATTAGGTCTATTCGCCCCAAAGAATGGACCACTCGCTAAATCTTGATAAAACTGTGAGCGGTCAGCAAGTGAGCAATCACGAATTTTTTCAAACTCCGCTAATGGCAATCCAGCTGGGTTAGTTGCTGTTCTTAGCATTAATGGTGGCACTGCAGAAATCAGCGCCGCTTTATCTAAGCGGTTTGTACCATGACGGCTAATGTAGCGTGCTATTTCACCACCACCTGCAGAAAAACCTACCAGTACAACATCTTTTAAATCTAATGTTGTTATGAGTGCAGCCAAATCATCTGCATAAGTATCCATATCATTTCCAGCCCAAGTCTGGCTAGAGCGGCCGTGGCCACGTCGATCATGGGCAATACTGCGATAGCCATGATTTGCCAAAAATAACATCTGAGCTTCCCAACTATCTGAGTTCAATGGCCAGCCGTGGCTAAATATTACTGGCTGACCCATGCCCCAATCTTTGTAATAAATCTCTGTGCCATCTTTAGTCTTAATGATGCTCATTTGTATTTCCTCTATTGAAATTAAATATTTTGATGTTGAATAAAATGCCTGGTGTTTTTTTCAGAAAAGTTACAACACCAAGGGGTGATATCCATTTTAAGTAGTGATGAAAACTGTTCCGCAACGACAGGTTGACTAAAAAAGTAACCTTGACCTTCTTTACATTTGAGTTTTTTTAAAAAAGTGAGTTGTGTTTGATTTTCTACACCCTCAGCGACTACACTTAATTCCAGGCTATTCGCCATACCTATTACAGCGCTCACAATGATGCCTTTATCAGTGGCTGAACGAATGTCATGCACAAAAGACTGATCGATTTTAAGTACATCAATTGGAAATTTTTTTAGGTAACTTAAGCTTGAATATCCAGTTCCAAAGTCATCCATCGCCAATTGCACGCCCATGCTTTTTAACTCATTCAGGATTGCAACACTAGTGGCTGCATCGTGCATTAACACGCTTTCGGTAATTTCGAGTTGCAAATACTTTGGTGCAAGCCCAGTCTCAATTAAAGCAGTACGAACGCCTGCCACAAAATCATTTTGGCGGAACTCTAAAGCAGAAATATTAACTGCAATACAAATCGTTGATAATCCCGCGTCTTGCCATTTTTTTACCTGCAAACATGCTTTGCGCAATGCCCAGTTGCCTATTGCTATAATTAATCCGCAATCTTCTGCTACTGATATAAATCTTTGTGGCATCACTATGCCCCATTCTGGGTGATCCCAGCGCAATAGTGCTTCAGCGCCTGTAATCTCGCCAGTTGTAAGGTTGATTTTAGGCTGGAAATATAAAATGAACTCTTGTTTTTCAAGTGCAACGCGTAGATGTGTTTCAATAAATTGACGCTCTACTGCTCGGACATTCATTTCAATATTAAAAAACTGGTAATTGTTACGTCCGTTTGCTTTCGCATGGTACATCGCAGTATCTGCATTTTTGACCAAACTATCAGCATCCTCCCCATCTTCGGGGTAGATGCTAATACCAATGCTTGTTGTAATATGTAATTCAGATGCATCGATGCTGTGTGGTAAAGTCAGCTCAGTAACTATTTTGTCAGCAATAAAAGTCGCATCAACAGCAAACCTACTTTCTGTTAATAAAATCACAAATTCATCACCACCTTGCCTACTAACAGTATCAGAGCTGCGTACACAATGCCTTAACCGTTGAGCGACTGACTGCAATAATTTATCACCTGTAGCATGTCCTAATGAATCATTGATATGCTTAAAATTATCCAAATCTAAGAAAAGTACAGCAAGCTTTTTATCATGACGTTTTGCTAAGGTAATCGCTTGTGAAATTCTATCGTTCAACAACGCACGATTAGGCAATTCAGTTAAAAAGTCATGTTGCGCTGAATACGCCATTTTTTTTGTCATTGCCTGCGCCACACTCACATCATGAAACACAATCACAACGCCAGTGAGTTTTCCATTCCAATCATGAATAGGCGAAGTTGAATCTTCAATGGATACTTGAGTGTCATCGCGTCTAATAAGTAAAGTGCCGGCACTTAGACTCATTGCCGCGTTGTTTTTTAGCACTAAATGAACTGGATTTTCCGCAGGGGGTTTATGAGTAACGCCATCGACAATTTTGAAAACATCATTGACTGGATGACCCCGCGCTTCTTCACGCGACCATCCAGTAATATTCTCCGCAGCAATATTTAAATAATCGATATTGCCTGATATATCGGTGCAGATAACGGCATCGCTAATCGAGTTAAGTGCAATTTCAGCTCGGGCTTTTTCTGTATAAAAAGCCTCTTCCACTGATTTTCTCTGAATGATACTGCATATTGTTTGTGCCACTAAACTACTGGCGAAATGCCCTTTTGAAAAATTTGCCTGCGCGCCACGCTTGATAGCTTCTAAAGCTAGTGCTTCGTCTTCAACTTCATTGAGCGTAATGATAGGAATATGTGGTGCAGCAACTTGCAATTTGTCAAAAGTGTCAATTCCACTACTATCTTCTAACAAAAAATCTACGATAATCGCGTCAATATCACCTTTATGCAAACGTATCATTCCAGTATCAAGGCGTGACAACCATTCCACCTCAAATGGGCTATCAATAGACTTGCGAAATAGTTCTATTAGCGCGCTAGCCTCTGCGAGGTCATTAGTTAAAATTAATATCCGGTTTTGCATGCTATCTCAATTTTT
>JAYTHN010000357.1:0-3254 GCA_043732505.1 Methylotenera sp. | reverse complement strand
CCGTAAGCACTATCGGTTATAGAAAAAGATTTGTTATGCCATTCCTTCGCCTGTATGGCCATAAATATAACACCCAAAGTCATTGTCAGCCCCAATGCCCATAGTAGCTGAGACTGCTTTCCTTTAAGGATGCTGCGTTCACCCCAACGCAGAATAAAACTGCTGACGATAAGGATAAATGTATTTGGCAAAGCCAGTTTCAGCGATGGGGAAGCCGTCGGTAACCAAGTGGTTTGTGCCTGAGTAGCTAAGTAAAAATAGCTAAAAAGTAAGTACGCAAACAGCGCGGCTTCGGTAGCAATAAGCGCCAGCATACCCCACCAGCCAGAAGCATGTTTACCTGACGAACCTACAGGTAGTTCTTTTGCCGTCAACATATTTTCAATCATGACACGCTTTCGCTATCGAGATTTTTTACGCTTTGCGCGAGTGCGACTTGCGGCCAAAGCCATATGAGTAGGCAGATGAATAGACCGACGATGCTCATCAAACCATGCCACCACCAGTGCATCAGTGAGCAATAGCATAGTATGGTCAACAACAATGCCAACACTAAAGGCGTATAGGAGTCTCCTGGCATTTTTAGAATAACATCAGGCTCGCCATCTAGCGCGGTAGTGCCCAAAGTTTCACGTCCTTGATCCAGCAGTAGACCTTCATCAAGTATTGAACGACCCGAACCTTCATCGTCCAACCTATCCTCCCATAAAGGATGACGACTAGCCAGCGTAGGAATTACAGTAAAGTTATAAGGTGGTGGTGGAGAAGTGATAGACCATTCTAAGGTGGACGCATCCCATGGATTAGCGCCGGCTTTTTCACCATAATACAGGCTGCGATAAACATTAATTAGGAATAGCAACACACCAATAGCAAACAGGAACGCACCTATGCTGCTGGCAAAATTTAAGGTATCCCAGCCATAGTTGCTCGGGTAAGTATAGACGCGCCTCGGCATACCGAGTAAACCAGTTATATGCATGGGGAAGAAGGCCAGATTAAAACCAATGAACATGACCCAAAAATTCCATCGGCCCAGACGTTCATTCATCAACCGACCAGTCATTTTAGGAAACCAATAATAAATACCGCCAATCACTGGAAAGACATTAATACCCAGCAACACATAATGTAAGTGTGCAACGATAAAATAGGTATCAGTCAGTTGCCAGTCCAATGGCACTGCTGCCGTCATAAATCCAGATACTCCACCAATGACGAACAATAGTACAAACGAGGAGAAGAATAGGAACGGTGTCTTAAATACGGGTTGTCCCGTCCAGATGGTGGCAATCCAGGCAAAAACCGCTACAGCACTGGGAATGGCGATGACAAAGCTCGCAGCACTGAAGAAAGATAACGATAAGGCAGGCATGCCGGTAGCAAACATGTGATGTACCCACACGCCAAAGCCGAGGAACATAGTCGATACAGTAGCGAGTGCCACTAGGGTGTAGCCAACTAAAGGTCTTCTACAAAATACCGGTAAGCCATCGGAAATAATACCCATTGCAGGCAGTACAACTGCATATACCCATGGATGGCCGAACATCCAGAATAGATGTTGCCAAAGTAAGGCGCTTCCCCCACCTGTAGCGTCAAAGAAATGCGTGCCAAATTGCCTGTCCATCCATAGCATGAGAAAAGCTAAACTCACGGCTGGCACCGCAAGCAAATTGCCAACCGAAGCGGTCAGTGTACCCCATACCAAAATAGGCACCCGATTGATAGACATACCCGGCGCACGCGTGTGAAATAGCGTGACAATAAAATTGATTGAACCAACTGTAGTGGAGATGCCAAGTAGTATCATACCTAATGCATAAAAATCTATACCTTGGCCTGGGTTATAGCTTAGTGAAGCATAGGGGACGTAATTGAACCAGCCGCTGTTAGGACCATCACCTACTAGAAAGCTCATGTAAATAAATAGGCCTGAGAAGAGAAATATCCAATAAGACAAAGCATTCAAACGTGGAAATGCCATGTCTCGTGAACCTAACAATAGTGGCCACACATAATTGCTGAAACCTGACAAGACCGGCAAGGCATATAGAAAAATCATGGTGATGCCATGCATTGTAAATAACTGGTTATATTGATCTGGTGTAAGGATATGTTGATTTGCATGTGCCAATTGAACACGCATGACTAGCGCCTCAACACCACCAAGCAATAGAAATACAAATGCAGTAATTAAATAGCGGATACCAATAAGTTTATGATCAACTGTTGTTAACCATCCTCGGATACCAGGCGGAGTCTCCCATATTTTTTGCAAGCGCTCTTGAACCGCCGGATCGTTTGCCTGAGCAATTAAAGGAGTGCGGTAAAAGTTAGTGTCAGTCAAGTCGGATATCACTATTTCAGAATGCCAAGGTAAGCTACGACAGTTGTTAATTCTTGCGAGGATAATTGCAATGTAGGCATACTACAGCCTGGCTTAAGCGCTTGTGCGCCAATTATCCACGCGCTGCGTGTAGCAACATTGTTAGGTAGCAATCCTGCAGCAATAGTGCCGCGGCTTGCCAGATGGGTGAGATCAGGTCCTAATTTACCGCCAGCTAAGGTGCCAACGCCCAACCCTCCACGCACGGTATGGCAAATACTACATCGGTTAAGAAATACATCTTGCCCTTGCTGAAGTTGATAGGTCTGTGGCGATTTAGCTACTCCAACTTGCTGCTCGCGCCATGCTAAAAATTCTGCTGGTGTCTGAGCAATCACATGAAAAGCCATATGCGCGTGCTGCGCACCGCAATATTCAGCGCACTGACCAGTATAATCACCTACTTTATTTGCTTGAAGCCAAGTGCTGTTATTGATGCCTGGAATCAAATCCATTTTGCCCGCTAATTGTGGCACCCAGAACGAGTGAATCACATCGACAGAAGACAAGTTGATGCGCACCGGTTCGCCAATCGGAATATGGATTTCATTGGCTGTTGTAAAGATACGTGAAGGCTCTTCGTTATCATATCTGACTTCCCACCACCATTGATGAGCGGTCACATTCAGTGTAAGCGCTGGTTTACTTGGCGGCGCTGCAACGGCAGCTATCGTAAAAATCGTCCACACAGCACAGGTAAATAGCACCACAGTAGAAATACTCACACCAATATATATCCACGACATACCACCTACGCCCTGACCAAGTGGTAAACGGTTTTGCATATCTAGGACCATTTTTTCTCTATGTCGAAAAATAGCCATGAGTAACAGTAAGGCAATAATGCCAGTTACCAATATAGATA